>NZ_LNDE01000002.1:0-300000 GCF_002866025.1 Thermotoga sp. KOL6 | reverse complement strand
CCCAAACATGTTGGACAAATTGACAACTGAACAATTGGAGGCACTGAAAGAAAAATACGGTCTGAACGATTTTTTCGTGGTTCGATACGTAAAATGGTTGCTCAACACTCTAAAGGGTGATCTGGGATGGTCTCTCGTTGGAAAAGAACCTGTAAAGGATGCTCTCTTGAAAAGACTACCTTATACTGTGGAGCTCGCTCTTTACGCCATATTCCCAGTCGTTTTCGTCGGAATATGGCTCGGTGTGAAAGCAGCGGTACACAGGGGAAAATTTCTCGATCATTTCATCAGAATATTTGCCGTTGTGGGATGGTCTTTTCCAGATTTCGTATTCGGCCTTCTTGTTCTGATGATTTTCTACAGTATTCTCAATTGGCTTCCTCCTGGAAACCTCAGTATATGGGCTGAGGAGGCTGTAAGATCACCAGAATTTCATCGCTATACCAAGCTCATAACAGTAGACGCTCTTTTGAATGGAAGATTCGACATCTTTTGGGATGGTTTAAGACACTTAATAGGTCCTATTTTGACTCTTTCTTGGTTGTGGTGGGCGTATTTGTTGAGAATCACCAGGTCCAGTATGCTTGAAGTGCTAAACAAAGAGTACGTGAGAACCGCTAGAGCAAAGGGGCTTCCGGAAGATGTTGTGATAAACAAGCACGCCAGAAGAAATGCTCTCATTCCCGTAACCACGGTAGCGGGTGGAATGGTCATAGGATTGTTTTCCGGAACAGTGATCGTAGAAACGGTTTTCAACAGAACGGGGATAGGTAGTTTCACAGCTCAAGCGGCTCTTCAACTTGATTATGCCTCTGTTATGGCTTCTGCGCTTTTCTTTTCCACAATACTCGTTGTTGGAAATCTCATAATAGACATTCTGTATGCTCTAATAGATCCCAGAATAAGACTTGGATGAGAGGTGATATGGTATGAATCAGGAACTGAAGAGAATCTTGAGAAGATTTTTCAAAGATCCCACTGCGATAATAGGACTCTCACTAGTGTTGTTTTTCACAGTAGTGGCCATTCTGGCACCTGTGATAGCGCCTCCTGTTAATCCCCTGACCAGAATGAAACTGCCCGATCCTTATTTGATGCCCGTTGTGAGTTGGGATCAGAGCCCTCAACCTCCTTCCACGAAGGAGGAGGCGATAGCTAAGAACCCCAACAGAGAACCAATACGTGGTGTGGATTATCATCCCTTTGGAGTCATAGGTGGAAGAGATATATTCTACGGAGTAGTCTGGGGTACGAGAACCGCTTTTAAAATTGGGATAATAGTAACCTTGGCAAGGCTTCTGATAGGCGTCTTCATAGGATCTATTTCGGGATACTTTGGTGGATGGGTAGATGAACTTCTGATGAGAATCACGGATGTTTTCCTCTCTATACCGTTCCTCATAGCCGCCGTAGTGTTAACAACCGTTTTGGGAACTGGGTTGGATAAAGTCATGATCGCTATGATTGTTTTCGGATGGATGGGGGCGGCGAGATTGATAAGAGGAAACATCCTTCAGGTGAGGGAAGAACAATTTGTGCTCGCTGCAAAGGCATTGGGAGTTCCAGATTTCTTGATAATATTAAAGCACGTGCTTCCGAACACCATCTTTCCAGTTTTGATTTGGGCATCAATGAATATGGGATCCCTCGTTATAACGGCCGCTGTGTTGAGCTTCCTTGGTCTCGGAGCTCCTCAAGGATACGCAGATTGGGGTTCCATTTTGAGTTATTCAAGAGATTGGATGATGGAGATAGGCAAGCACTGGTATGCTCTCATTTATCCCGGAACGGCAATGGTGTTGTTCGTTCTCGGCTGGAATCTATTGGGTGATGCTTTAAGGGATGCTTTCGATCCGAGGCTCAGATTCTAAGGAGGGATCAAATTGAAAGAGCCGTTACTCCGCGTGGAAAATTTGAAAACATATTTCTATACAGAAGACGGTATTGTTCGGGCAGTCGATGGAGTCTCATTTGAAGTAGCAGAAGGTGAAACTCTTGGAATCGTTGGCGAATCTGGAAGTGGGAAGAGTGTAACATCGCTTTCCATTATGAAACTTCTAGACCAAAACGGAAGGATCGTTGATGGAAAAGTTCTTTTCAAAGGAAAGAATCTCCTTGAACTTTCTGAAAATGATATGAGAAAGATCCGCGGAAAGGAAATCGCTATGATCTTTCAAGAACCTATGGTAGCTTTGAATCCAGTGTTCACCATCGGAGATCAGATAATGGAAGCGATCATGCTTCATCAAAACGTCTCCGAGAAAGAAGCAAGAGAGATGGCAATTGATCTTCTGAGAAAGGTCGGTATCCCCGAGCCGGAAAAGAGAGTGGATGAATATCCCCATCAACTCTCCGGTGGAATGAGGCAGAGGGCGATGATAGCCATGGCACTCTCCTGTCGACCCAGTCTTCTCATAGCGGACGAGCCTACGACCGCTCTGGATGTTACTATTCAGGCTCAAATCTTGGAACTCATGAAAGATCTTCAGAGAGAGTACGGCATGGCCATCATTTTGATCACCCACGATATGGGGGTCGTTGCGGAAATGTCCGATAAAGTTGCTGTTATGTATGCAGGAAAAGTAGTTGAATATGGTGATGTAAAAACCATTTTCAACGAACCCAAACATCCTTACACTTACGCGTTACTTGAATCGATTCCGAGGATAGACGTGGAACAAGAGAAGCTCAAAAGCATCCCCGGTAGTGTGCCCGATCCTCTAAACTTCCCAAACGGTTGCAGATTCCATCCCAGGTGTGAATTCTTTGTCAAAGGAAAATGTGATATCGAAGAACCGGAGTTGGAGACACTCGATGGAAATCACAAGGTGAGATGCTTTTTCTGGCAAAGGCTCGATGAGGTCAGACATGCAAAGAGTGAGGTGTAAAGTATGAACAAGGAAATCTTGAGAGTAGAGAACCTAGTGAAATACTTTCCCGTAAGAGCCGGTGTGTTTCGAAGGATCGTCGGTTGGGTGAAAGCTGTGGATGGTGTGAGTTTTTCCATAAACGAAGGTGAAACGTTCGGATTGGTGGGAGAATCTGGTTGCGGAAAAACCACCGTTGGAATGACACTGTTGAGGTTGTACGAGCCAACTTCAGGTCGAATAGTTGTTGATGGCGAGGATACGACTTACTATTTCATGACCCGACGAAGGGCAAAGAGATACATAAGAAAAACCTACCTGGACAAATTCATGAAAATGAAAGAATCAGATATCGAGAAACTGAACGGAGTAGACAAAAGGTATGCGCAACTCTTTTTTGAAGAAGCAAAGGGGTCACCTCAAAAATTCATTTCCCTTCTTTTGACCGGTTTAGAAGAGAAGCGAAAAAAATTCCGCAGAGAGATGCAAATAGTTTTCCAAGATCCTTACAGCTCTTTGAACCCTAGAATGAGAATAAGGAGTATAGTGGGAGAAGGTATCGGTGTTCACAGGATCGCGAGTGGAAAAGAGGCTCTGGAGAGGGTAAAGAAAATCCTGGAAGACGTGGGAATTCCTTCCGCATACATGTACAGATTTCCCCACGAATTCTCCGGAGGTCAAAGGCAGAGAATAGGAATCGCGAGGGCTCTCGCCTTGGAACCGAAACTCGTAGTGGCAGATGAGGCAGTGGCAGCATTGGATGTGTCCATAAGAAGTCAGATCATAAATCTCATGGAGGACTTACAAGAAAAACACAAGCTCACATACATATTCATTTCACACGATTTAGCGGTCGTTAAACACATAAGCGACCGAATAGGAGTTATGTACCTCGGAAAGATGGTGGAACTTGCCCCCAAAAAGGATCTCTTCGAGAAGCCTTTGCACCCATACACGGTAGCTTTGATGTCGGCTATTCCCATACCCGATCCGACCAAAAAGAGAGAGAGGATCATACTGAAAGGAGATGTTCCGAGTCCCATAAATCCACCTTCAGGTTGTAGATTTCATCCAAGGTGCCCCATTGCAAAAGAAGTATGTTCGAAGGAGGAACCCGCTCTTCGAGAGATCGAAAAGGGTCATTTTGTTGCCTGTCACTTTCCAGGTGAGTTGAAATGAAAAAACAATGGATTTTGATACTGTTGTTGGCGTTTGCTATACTGTTTTTCAGAATAAAATGGGAAGCAAAGAGAGTCTTCGTTGAAGATCCAGGATTGAAGAATACTGTGAGGACAATCCTAGAGAAAAAACATTACAGATTCACTTTCACCAACGAACGTAAGAATTCCCTAGTGATAGAGAAAAACCGGGTGATCGTACCCCCCAACAATGTGGTCTTGAATCTTGACTGGGATGCTGAAACGAAGAAGAAGGTCAAACAATTGATCGGTTCTTTCTTTCAAGACATAGTTTTCTCGGCCACAGAAACCAAAATTGCCACCAGAGATATCATCCTCGAAGCAGCGATAGAAAGCTTTTTTGAAAACAAAAACACTTTGTTCGAAAATTCTTATTACTGCGGATTCATGTATATTTTTTCAAAGGAAAGATGTGTCGCGAGGTACGATCCAAAAACGGGAGAATTCGTCCTTTTTGAGCAGTAGGAGGTGAATACTTTGGCTGCACTTCTCGAAGTGAGAAACCTAAGTACATGGTTTTACATGGAAGAAGGAATAGTCAAGGCTGTGAACGAAGTGAGTTTCACGCTGAATTCCAACGAAGTGCTCGGTATAGTCGGTGAAACAGGATCTGGAAAGAGTGTGACGGTTAAATCCATTATGAGACTCATAAAACCTCCTGGAAAGATTGTAAGTGGCGAAGTGCTTTACAAAGGGCAGGATATATTGAAGATACCTGAAAGAGAAATGCACAAAATTCGCGGAAAAGAGATAGCAATGATTTTCCAGGATCCGATGATGTCTTTAAACCCTCTTTACACTATAGGAGACCAACTCATGGAAACTATTAAATACCACTTGGGTTACGATAAAAGAAGGGCGTATCTTAGAGCAGTTGAAATGCTCGAACTTGTTGGGATTCCTGAACCTGAAAAAAGAATGAACAACTATCCATTTGAATTTTCTGGAGGAATGAGACAAAGAGTGGTTATCGCTATCGCGCTTTCGTGTAATCCAAGTGTACTCATAGCAGATGAGCCTACAACGGCTTTGGACGTCACCATTCAAGCTCAGATCCTGGAGCTAATGAAAGATTTGCAAAAAGAGTTCAAAACAGGTCTTCTGTTCATAACTCATGACCTTGGAGTCATAGCCTCAATGGCCGACAGAATCATGGTGATGTACGGTGGAAGACAAATGGAAGTCGGAACAGCTGATCAGATTTTCTACTCTCCAAGACATCCGTATACAAAAATGCTTCTCAAAAGCGTTCCAAGGGTTGATAAGAGATTGGAAAAACTCGAATCGATACCTGGTCAACCACCTCGCATGGTCGACATACCACCCGTGTGTCCATTCTTACCCCGATGTCCCAGAAGAATCGATAGATGTATGAACGAGTTGCCTGAACTTACTCAAATTGAGGAGCGACATTTCGTAAGATGCTTCAATCCAGTTGAGGAGGAAGTCAATGTTGAAGGAAATTCTTGAGTTTCAGAAAAATGAAATTACGGAGTATCATGTCTACAGAAGACTATCAAAAAGAGTAAAAAACGAGAATGTCAAGATCCTCCTATCCATAGCTGAGGATGAAAGAAAACACTATGAAACGTTGAAAGACATATCAGGAAAAGAAATCAAACCTTCAAAATTTTTGATATTTTGGTATTCTCTTCTCGCTATATTGTTTGGAATCACTTTTGCTCTTAAACTCATGGAGAAGAACGAGAAAAAAGCAGAAAAGGCGTATAAAAACATAGCAAAAAACTATCCAGAGGTTGTCAAAATAATGAGAGATGAGGAAAAACATGAAGAAGAGCTTTTAAACATGCTAGATGAGGAGAGGTTGAACTACGTTAGTTCGATGGTTCTCGGTTTGAATGATGCTCTAGTTGAACTGACAGGAGCACTCGCTGGTCTCACGTATGCGTTTCAAAATTCCAAAATAGTGGGGCTTTCCGGATTGATAACTGGTATCGCCGCCGCATTCTCTATGTCGGCTTCGGAGTACCTATCTCAGAGAGCAGAAGAAGAAAACGGAAAAACCAACCCGTTGAAAGCAGCACTCTATACCGGACTGGCCTATATAGTAACCGTCACTATACTGGTGGCTCCTTTCCTTATACTGAACAATCCCTTCTTAGCCCTTGCCATCACTTTGATTGGTGCCGCACTGATCGTTCTTCTCTTTACCTTTTTTGTCTCTATAGTGAAAGAAAAAAACTTCGGAAAATACTTCTTAGAGATGTTTCTTCTGAGTTTCGGTGTTGCCGCCTTTTCTTTCTTTGTCGGTATCATAGCTAGGAAGATTTTTGGAATAGAAATCTAGGGAGTGTTGGAAATGATATGGAACGATACACTGTTCTTCGTTGTGGATACGGAAACCACAGGTACAGATCCTTTTGGAGGTGACCGTATAGTTGAAATCGCAGCTGTTCCTGTTTTCAAAGGGAAAATTTTCATGAATAAAGCGTTCCACTCGCTGGTGAATCCGCACGTCAGGATTCCCGCTCTGATTCAAAAAGTTCATGGTATCACCAACGAAGAAATTGAAGAGGCACCGGATATGGGAACGGTTTACGAAAACTTTAGAGATTACGTCAAAGGTTCTGTACTCGTTTTTCACAACGCCAATTTTGATCTTGCGTTCCTGGACATGATGGCAAAAGAAACAGGAAATTTTCCCATAACCAATTTTTACATTGACACTCTCGACATTTCCGAAGAAATTTTTGGTAGACCTCACTCTTTGAAGTGGCTCTGCGAAAGACTCGGAATAAAGGATAAGATAGAACATCGTGCTCTTTTGGACGCCAAAGTAACTGCAAAAGTCTTCGTGCGATTGATCCGACTACTTGGAGAGCACAAAGTGGACGATTTCATACGAAGAAAACGGGGGTAAGAATATGGTGAAGAATTACGTTCTAGATACGAACGTTTTAATTCACGATCCCGATTCCATGTTCTCTTTCGAGGACAATAATGTCATCATACCACTTCCCGTTTTGGAAGAGTTGGACAAATTGAAGAGGGAACATGGAAGTGTCGGGAAAAACGCTCGAGAAGCAATAAGACGGCTAGATGAGCTCAGAGAAAAGGGTAATCTGAAGAAAGGAATAGCTTTGGAAAATGGGGGTAATCTACGAGTTTACGTGTTGGATAGACAAGTTGAAGGAGTACCGAGGTTTTTGCACGAACGTTATATGGATAACATCATTCTCGCGTACGTTATAGACATAATGAATAAAGAAAAGATTCCCACGATATTGGTTAGCAAAGACATAAACCTTCGTGTGAAAGCTGACGCTTTGGGTATACCGGCACAAGATTACTTAACTGACAAGTCCGAGCTTGAGACCATGCCAAAAGGATATGTAGAAATCCAAGATGACACTCTTAGAAAGACCCTAGAGAGAGAAGAAATTGTGGAGAAAAAGTTGGATCTCCTCGACAACTTTTATATAGACTTAGGAGGAATTTATGGCAAATACAGAAAAGGTAAGATCATGAAGATAGAATCCTTTGAGACGATGGGAATATCACCGAGAAACAGGGAACAGATATTCTCCATGGATGCCTTGTTGGACGATGAAATACCACTTGTTTTTCTCATCGGAATGGCAGGAACGGGAAAAACACTTTTGGCACTCGCGTGCGGATTGTACAAAGTATTGGTGGAAAAACGTTACAGAAAGCTAATAGTGACACGTCCTACTGTTCCTATGGGTCGTGACTTAGGATATCTTCCAGGTGAGTTAGAGAAAAAGATGAAACCTTGGTTGCAACCAATAAACGATAACCTTGAGTTGATCTCTTCTATTTCTGGTTTGAAGATCAAAGAATTGGAGAAACAAGATATATTGGAAGTGGAAGCCTTGTCTTTCATCAGAGGAAGGTCAATACCAAGACAGTTCATTATAATAGATGAAGCTCAAAACTTGTCACCACACGAAGTGAAAACGATTCTAACTCGAGTTGGGGAAGATACGAAAATAGTACTGGTAGGAGATCCCTATCAGATAGATACACCATACCTAGACAAAAACACAAACGGACTGGTTTATGCCGCATTGAAACTTCTGGAATCGGAACTCTCCGCTGTCATAAAACTCGAAAAAGGGGAAAGATCAAGACTCGCCACTGTTGCTGCCGAGCTTCTCTGATATCTCTCTCATCATTTCGTCCAACATGGTACTTTCAATAAAAGAAGGTGAAAGTTGGTAAAGATAACTCTTACCTGCTCTTTTCCTTCGAACGATCCCCATTTTCTGAAGAGCAGACAATACAGCCGATGAATCTTTACCTCGAAAAGAATCTATTTCGTTCTTCGACAGAGGTCCGGACAAAAGAAGAAGGGCCACTACTTCCATTTGTACTTCTGTTAGGTTCCTGTATTTCCTTCTCGAGACTTTTGAGATGAGCGTTGCGTACTCTGGTTTTGTGTAGAATCGGTATTTGCCCCCCACATTCTTCAAAACTACTCCATGCATCGGTGATTCATATTCCTTCTCTAACTCTTCGAGAACCTTCTGCACATCTCTTTCCTCTCTTTCAAGAATTCTTGAAAGTTTTTCCAAAGTTATGCCATTTGAAGCGAACACGAGCGCCTCAACCGCTGCTTTCAGATTCATTAACGTACCTCCCAACCTTCATATCCTCGAAAAGGACAAGTTTCCCCATCCTCACAAGCTCCAAAACAGCAAGCAATCTGACTATGAGCTCATAAACATTTCTTGCTTTCGAAAGTAAAAAGAAAATGTCCGTATCCCCATCAACCTCTTCCAATATTCTTTCCATCATTTCTTCAACAGAAAGCGTTTCTCTTTTCACACGATGAACCATTTCGCGTAAAGATTCTTCCTTCCATACTCTCTCCAAAATCTCTTTGAACTTTTCGACATCTTCGACTCTTTGAAAGAAACGAATCCTTACTTTTACAGGCTTTCTCTTCAAAAGATTTGATTCGTTTTTCAATCTCTGAACGATCTCCTTAACCTTGGAATATTCCTCTAATCTTTTGTATAATTCTTCTTTTTTCTTTTCTATTTCTTCTCTTTCTTCATCTTTCACCCTCGGTATGAGAAGTTTCGACTTCAATTCCATGAGTGTAGATGCCATTTCTAGAAAATCAGATGTGATCTTCATATCCAATCTTTTCATGCGTTCCAAGTATTCGACAAACTCATCCGCAAGTTGTGAAATAGGAATCTGTCTGATGTCCACCTTCTTTTTCCTTACAAGATACAAAAGGAGATCCAAAGGCCCTTCAAAGATCGGTAGCTTGAATACAAGTTCCATGTTTTCACCTCAAAACATGAGATTCATCGCTTTTCTCACCTCTTCCATAGTTTCGCGAGCCACTTCACGGGCCTTTCTCGTTCCCTCAAAAATCACGTCATCTACATAATGGGGATCCTCATCTATTCTCTTGAAATTCTCCCAAATCGGTGACAATTTTTTCTTCATGTTTTTCAAAAGAAGATTCTTGCAATCAACACAACCGATTTTAGCCGTTGTACATCCTTCCCAGACCCATTTACTCTCCTCTTCACTGATACCGAAAGCTTGGTGGTACTTCCAAACGGGACAATTTTCCGGATTCCCAGGATCTGTTCTTCTTACTCTCGCTGGATCCGTCATCATCTTCAAAATGGTTTTCTTTAGCTCGTCTTCCGTTATCTCGAGATTTATGATGTTCCCGTAACTCTTACTCATCTTCCTTCCATCTGTACCCGGAAGTTTTGGAACTTTTGAAAGTATCGCATCGGGTTCTGGGAAGACTTCTTTGTAAAGATTGTTAAATCTGCGAGCAATCTCCCTGGTGAGCTCTATATGATAAATTTGATCCTCACCGACCGGAACACCTTCCGCCTTGTATATGAGAATGTCCGCAGCTTGAAGAACAGGATAGATCAGGAATCCCGCGGTGGAAAGATCCTTATAGTTCAATTCTTTTTTTATTTCTTTGTAAGTTGGGACTCTTTCAAGTCGCGATACAGAAACAATCATGCTGAAGAAAAGTGCCAATTCTGCGTGTTCTTTAACACCAGATTGTACAAAAATTACAGACTTTTCCGGATCCACACCACAAGCGAGGAACCCTCTTACTAGGTCCCGGGTGTACTCTTTGAGATGTGAGACATCATCGTAGTGAGTGGTTAAGGCATGCCAATCCGCCACGAAGTAGAAGCATTCGTTTCCTTCTTCCTGAAGCTTCACCCAATTCTCCAACGCCCCCACTAAGTGGCCTATGTGGAGTTTCCCTGTTGGTCGCATACCGCTCAATATTCTCAACTTTTATCCCTCCATTTTTTGTGGTAACATTATTTAAAAAAAGGAGCGTGAGAAGATTGAGTTCTAAAACAATTTACATCTTGCTGATTATCATGGTAGTGTTCATGCTCGTGGAATTTCTGTTTTTTTTCCTGGGAGGAAGAACTCCCTTTGAAATAGTATACTATAAAAGCACAATGGAGTACGACTACTCCGGAAATGCCACATTTACTACCAACGCAAAACTCTACTTCAAGGATGAAAAGAAAAAGGAAGAGTACAAGGCTAACTACGCTTCTGCTTCTAAAGAAGGACTAAATGAGTATTTTTCTCAAATTAGTAAAGAAGTTGGTAGGGAAATCGTGCCCCTCGATTACAGAGTGAATGTGAACGACTCCGGAGGGATACTTGAAGTTACGGAAACCACCTTCCTAAAGGGGGCAGCTCGTCTGAAAGGAGATACTCTGGACACAAGCATGGGTAGTCTAACTTTGAATGTAGCTGGGGAAACAGAGATCGTCCTCAAATTGCCCGAGGATGCAACGGTGGTGTCGGTTACTCCAACACCTGTTGAATGGAGAGACAACACTATGATCTGGAAACCAAGAGAACCCATGATGTTTCCGAAAGTCATCTTCAGAAAGGTGACAGAAAATGAAGGAGTTCATCAAACTACTGAATGAATCGTCCCTTACAGTTGTTCTTACCGGAGCCGGCATAAGTACACCAAGTGGCATACCGGATTTCAGAGGGCCGAATGGAATTTACAAAAAATACCCTCAAAATATTTTCGATATAGATTTTTTCTACACTCACCCACAGGATTTCTACAGGTTTGCAAAAGAAGCTATATTCCCCATGCTGAACACAAAACCGAATCTTGCTCATCTTTTATTAGCGAAACTGGAAGAAAAGGGATTGATCGAAGCAGTAATAACTCAGAACATAGACCGCCTCCATCAAAAAGCGGGAAACAAAAAGGTTATAGAGTTACATGGAAACGTCGAGGATTATTACTGTGTAAAATGTGGAAAAGAGTATACAGTGGAAATTGTCAAGAGGAAACTTGAGGTAGCAGAAGTTCCCGAATGTGATGAATGCTTGGGACTCATCAGACCAAACATCGTTTTTTTCGGAGAACCTCTACCTCAAAATGCTTTGCAGGAAGCAACAAAGCTCTCTTCAGAAGCAAATCTGATGATTGTGATTGGATCTTCTCTGGTAGTGTATCCTGCAGCTGAATTGCCGCTCCTTACTGTTCGATCCGGTGGGAAACTTGTCATTGTGAACATGGGGAGCACAACGCTTGATGATCTCGCAACTTTGAAGTACAATATGGACGTCGTTGAGTTTGCAAAAAGGGTTATGGAGGAAGGGGGCTTGAGATGAGTTTTCTCGATTACCTCGTTGTGATATCCACCTTGGGAACAGTGGTTTTCTCTTGGACTTACCTTCTTCTTGGAAAAGACAACGCTCATGGAGAGATAAAACAGGAAGAGATAGAAGAGAGGATAATGGAACTCATGGGAAAGTTCCGATATATGTCTGCAAACAGATTAGAGCTTCTTGACAGGAAAACACAGGAACTCAAAAAGCTCATAGCAGAAGCAAACACAATTATGTCAAAACTCATGGTGAGGATGTCAGAAATAGAAAGAGAGCAAGAAACAAAAATTGTGAGCTCATCCGAGGAAACCGCAGAGGTTGAGAAAGAAGAAAAGAACACGAAGGAGGACCGTGAAGGTGAAATCGAAGAAGTCGAAAAGGACTTCGGTCTAGAAAAAAGAATAGTTTCCATGTACGACAGAGGATTTTCAGAGGTAGATATCGCCAAAGAACTGGGAATCACAATAGGGGAAGTCAGGTTGGTACTTCAACTTTTCAAAAGAAGTGTCGGTTGAGAAGTAAAAAACGGAATCTTCCGCTAGAATCTTTCAAAAATTCCGCCTCTGGTACAAGTTTTTTAAGAGCTTCCACTTGATCCTCACCGATCTCCATGAGTACGATCTTTCCTTCCACGTTGTACCTCCTGAAAAACTCCTTGTAAAAATTTAGTCCATCTTTACCCCCAAAGAGCGCCTCTGAAGGTTCAAAAAGAACATCTCTTGGAAGTTTCGCGCCTTCTCTTACATAAGGAGGGTTGGAAAGGATCATGTCTATCAAATCGAATTTTTCTCTGAACGGTTCCAAAAAGCCTCCCCTTTTTACCAAGAATCTTTCAAGGACTCTGTGTCTTCTCGCATTTTTTTTGGAAACCTCTACCGCTTTTTCAGAAATATCTGTTGCTAGAACGATAACATCTGCAAACTTTGCAACACTCACACCTATAGCTCCACTTCCTGTCCCAATATCCGCAACTACTCTTACGTTGTATTTTTTTATGATATCCAAGGCCAACTCGACGAGTTCCTCCGTTTCAGGTCGCGGTATGAAAATTCCTTCTTCGACGTAAAAAGAAAGCCCCATGAACTCTTTCTCACCGAGGATATAATGAAGAGGATATCCCGTTGCTCTTTTCATCACAAGTTGTCTAAGATTTCTCTCTCGATCAGCAGGAACGAAAATGTTCTTTGACAGTAAATCTTCTTTTCTCACCCCTAAGACTTTCGAAGCTATCAAAAGTACCTCCAGAGAAGGACTCTCTGTTACATTCTCTAGAGTTACCGATAGCTCTTTCATCAAATCCCAAATTTTTCTCTCAACTCCGGAGACATTCTCTCTGGCGACCATGGTGGGTCGAAAGTAAGCTCCACCTCCACATTACCAACACCTTCTATTTTCTTTATTGCTTCCTCTGCATCAGAAAGAATCATGCCAGCCAATGGACACATGGGTGTCGTCATGGTCATGAGCACCTTCACATTGTTTTGATCGTCGATCTGTATATCGTACACAAGGCCCAAGCTGACCACATCCAACCCCAGCTCGAAGTCTATAACATTCTTTAGAGCGTTCAAAACGTCTTCTTTGGTAACTTTTTTTGACATTTTTATCCCTCCCATTTTTATTATACTATGATAAAATCAAAATTAGAAGAACCAAATTAGGAGGTGAAACTATGCCGAAAGTGACAGTCTCAATAAAGGTGATACCGGCTGTAGAAAATGGGAGACTCCATGAAGTGATAGATAAAGCGATCGAGAAAATTGGAACCTGGGGAATGAAATACGAAGTGGGTCCTTCCAACACTACTGTAGAGGGAGAATTTGACGAAATCATGGATCAGGTAAAAGATCTAGCAAAATATCTCGAAAAATTCGCTAAGAGATTCGTCCTTCAACTTGATATAGATTACAAAGTTGGAGGCATCACCATTGAAGAGAAGGTATCGAAATATCGCTAAGTGGAGTTTCTTGGTCGTGGTGATTCTCGTTTGGGAATTTTCTCATGTTCCACAATATCTTCTTCCCAAACCAACTTCCATCGTGAGAGAGATGATATCCCAATGGAAGATTGTGATAGATCACAGTGTGTACACTGTAGTAGAGGCTCTTCTAGGGCTAGTGATCGGCCTTTTGTTGGGAGTAGGACTCGCCGTTCTGATGGATCTTTTTCGGGTGATACGAGATGTGATATACCCTGTTTTGATTGTATCCCAAGCGATCCCTATAGTTGCAGTCGCGCCACTCGTAGTCATCTGGTTCGGACTTGAAATAGGTACGAAAATAGGGATCGTAGCTTTCGTCACCCTCTTTCCCGTCGCTCTTAACACACTGGAAGGCTTCAGAACGATCGACCCCGATGCACTAGATCTTTTCAAGGTGATGAAAGCATCGAAATTGCAGATGTACAGATACCTCATCGTCCCTCATACACTCCCTTACGTATTCTCTGGTCTAAAGATATCCGCAACCTACGCTGTTGTTTCCGCCGTAATAGGAGAATGGCTTGGCGCAGAGAAAGGACTTGGCATATACATGATAAGAGCAATGAACACTTTTAGAGCGGATCGTCTTTTCGTTTCCGTCATAGTGGTTGTGATTCTGAGTGTTCTTATTTTCAAATTGGTAGATTTTCTCTCCAGAAAATTGACGCCCTGGTTCGAAGAAAGGAGGTTGTTAACATGAAAAAGACACTTCTGATTCTTCTCTTGGTTTCCTCTCTACTTTTAGCAGAGGATATAACAGTTGTTCTGGATTGGTATCCCAACACGAATCACACAGGATTGTACGTTGCAAAAGATCTTGGTTACTATGAAAAAGAAGGTTTGAACGTAAAAATCGTCCAACCTTCCAGGCTCACAGCAGAACAACTTGTAGCCAGTGGAAAAGCCGAGTTCGGAGTGAGTTATCAAGAAGCCGTAACTCTTTCCCGGGGTGAAGGAATGCCCATTGTTTCCATAGCAGCTATCATCCAGCACAATACATCCGGTTTTGCTTGGCTGAAGAGTGAAGGAATAAATGGCGTTAAAGATTGGGAAGGCAAGAAATACGGAAGCTGGGGATCACCAATAGAAAAAGCGACTATAGAATATATTATGAGAAAGTACGGAGCGGATCCTTCAAAGGTGATCTTTGTGAACGTAGGACAAATGGATTTCTTTGCGGGGACATTGAACGATGTGTTCGATTTCGCTTGGATTTTCTATGGTTGGGATGGCGTGGCAAGTAAAGTTAAAGGAATAGAGATAGAGTACTTACCACTCAAAGAGATAGACGAAGTTTTCGACTATTACACTCCCGTCCTCATAACCAGTGAATCACTGATGAAAGAAAATCCAGAACTCATAAGAAGGTTTCTCAGGGCAACGGCAAAAGGGTATGAATATGCTATACAGCATCCCGTTGAAGCAGCCAAGATTCTACTAAAATACGCTCCCGAGTTGGACGAAAAAATAGTGATCGAGTCCCAAAAATATCTCGCTGGTCAGTACAAAGCAGATGCGGAAAAGTGGGGTTATCAGAAAGAAGAGGTATGGAGGAGATACGCCGAATGGCTTTATTCGATGGGATTCCTGAAAAAAATGATAGACGTGAAGAAAGCATTCACGAACGAATTTCTACCGTAATGACCGTGGAACACTTGAAAATCCGATACGATGAACTATTGGTTGTTGAGGATCTCTCCTTGAACCTATCTCAAGGAGAGATCCTCTCTCTTGTTGGACCTTCCGGATGCGGCAAAACCTCCATAATAAAAGCGATCTTGGGATTGATTCCATACGAAGGAAACGTGAAACTCTTCACCTCACGCGTGGGATATTGCCCTCAGAAAGATATTCTCTTCGATTGGATGACAGTCTATGAGAACGCGATTCTTCCCCTTATCTTAAAGAAAGAACGTTCACCCTCCAATCTCAAAGAATTGTTCAAACGATTTGGGCTCTCGGGGTTCGAGAACAAAAGACCTTATCAACTCTCCGGCGGAATGAGGCAAAGACTCTCTCTTCTCAGAGCGGTACTCTCAGGAGATGAGTTACTCATACTCGATGAGCCCTTTTCTTCTGTGGACGCTTACACGCGGAAAAAGCTTCAAATATGGCTTTCAGAAGAAGTCTATAGAATGCAAAGTTCCGTTGTACTCATAACTCACGATGTAGAAGAGGCAGTGTTGCTATCGGATAGAATATTAGTACTCTCCAACAGACCATCCAAGGTCCTCGAAGAAATATCGGTTCCACTTCCAAAACCAAGAACTCTGAAAACCTTAACAAATCCAAAATTTTCCCAGATTGAAGAAGGGATTCTAGAAATTCTTATGAATCAATCTTGACCTTTTCGGGTATACTCTCTTTTTCTTTCCCAACTACGGTTCTGTTGTTCACTATTCCGTTCAAATAGTTTCTCAATCTTCTCACTTGGAAGATGAACGTTTCCAGCTTATTTTGAATCACGGGAGTGAATGGGTTACCATCGGATTCTACGTGAATAACAGGTAGGTCTCCAAACTCTTCTAAAACCTTTTTCGCCATTCCTTTCGCTCTGAGTTTTTGTTCTTCCATTCCCCTCTTCACGATAGCTTCTGCTATTCTGCTCGGCATACACCCGAACGGTCCTATTGATATGACTCCATCGTAATAATTCACTATCTCATGAAGAATGGTTCCTATCGTAAGGATCGCTTCACCCGTTAGTTTTGGATTTAGAAAGTCTTTCGCTGAATTAACAATTTCTTCCACGTTCACGAGATGTCCTTTGTAAAATCCTGTCCTTTCAAGAATTTTTTTCACTTTCCTTTCAATGTATCTCTTCACAAAAATCTCCAGGTGCTTTTTAAATCTATCCATTGGAGTGGAATTCGGGGATATGAGCCTTCTCAAGAAGAGATAGTCGGTGTAATATATCCATTCATGAACCGGAGAAATATGCATGATGATACCGTTCCTCTCCATCAGATTCTCCAGATTCTTCCTCGAGAATTCATCTCTCCTCACGTATATTTCTCCGGTCAGAAGGACCTTCGGAGCTTTGTCGTAGTCCATGATCTTTTCGACACTCGAAATCACTTTCGCAACTTCTCCGAGTGTCTTGAAAAACTTGCCCAGTGAGTCGTTAGCCAAACTCATCAATATTTTTTCTTTACACGCCTCGACTATCTTTTTTGCTTCTTCTTTGTCTTTTGCCAGAGTCATCACTCCTCTTTCTACATCGAAGAAAACGTCGGAAACCACAACAGCAAGCCATAATCTGATTCTGAACGCCGTTCCGAGCCCTGCATAAGCATTTTCTGAATTCAAGCCGAAGAGAGTCACATTCTTCACGTTGTGCCTGTCTAACCATAGATTCATGAAAACACTGTATTGACCAAACCTACACGGTCCCATCGTCTCCGGCATGAAGTACAAGATGATCTCATCATCACTGCTCTTTTCCCCGATATACTTTATGAGACTTCCGAGCGTGAGTTGAAGTGGAAGGCACTCTTTGGAAAGGGAGTTGCTTCTTCCAAGTTTGAATTCTTCCACATTTGGAGGCGGACAAACATCAGATTTTATACCGTAGTATCTGAAAGCAGCAGAGAGACATTGTGAACCAAACTGACCCATCGAAGGGAAGACTACTTTCACTCGTTCATCATCGAGGGACTTTTTCGCACCATCTGGTGTCACAACGTAAAGTTTCCCTTTTTCCAAAACAGTATAAGGTCTTTTCACATCTTTCTTTGTCTCTTCTTCTTTCAATCTGAGATAACTTCTTACTATGTCGATGAACGCTTCTACACGGGTTTCTATACCTGCATCTGCTGTATGACTGTCTAGTTCCAAAACCAAAGATGGCTTTTTTCCCATTATGTCTCTGAAGTAGGATATGATGAAAGAATCAGGACCACAACTGAAGTTAGTTATGTAAACACCAAAAAGTTTTGGATGCTTTTTTACAAAGCGGGCCGCTTTCAAAATCATTTCTCCCCATGACCAGTACATGTTCCTGTAACCCTCTTCCATTTCGAAAGGTATCGAATCGAAATTTACGATAGGTATCCCGCGAGTGGCGAACTTTTCTGGAATACCCATGTTTGCATCAGAAGAGAACGCATTGTAAGACCTCCCGAAGAGCACGACACCAAAATCTGCGTTTTCCAACTCTTTCAAAAAATGATTCCATTCATCTTTTATCGCATCAAATCTTCCCTGAAACACCCTCCATGCTTTTTCGAAAGCCTTTTCCCCTTCTTCCCTTGACTTACCGAGCTTTTCCGCTAGTTTGAGAAACTGATCTCTTTCATCTCCGCGAGAGAAATCAAAATACTCACTCACAAACTTTTCTCTTAATTCTGGAAAAGCTGACACAATCCAGTCGGGTTCACTTTGAACGAAAGGACAGAAAACGTTGTAATTTTCCGAGTTCGTCACTTTTATTCCACGTATTCTCGGAACCAAGATCAAGTCAGGTTTTTTAGAAAGAAGATTGTACATATACCCATGAGAAAGCTCAACAGGAAAGCAGAATTCTGAGTTCTTTCGCTCCCAACCTTCTCTGTCGGATTTGTCGGGGACAACGACATCGAATCCCAACTCAGTTAAAAATGTGTAGAACAAGGGAAAAAGATTGTTCATGGCGAGAGATTTACTGAGCCCGATCGTTTTTCCAGAAACAGCGCGTTTTTCGAAATCGAAGATAAATCTTTCCCTCTTCTTCACAAAGTTGTACTTTGCACTGTCAATACTAGTGTGACGCACTACGTTTTCGTACTTGTTACAAGCGCCACCAAACGGAAACCGTTTACCCTCTATTTCTATGATCCTGATCTCACATTTTCTATCGCACTTCTCCTTTCCACCGGGACAAACGAAAGTTCCTCTGTATTTAACCTCCCTAGATACCAATTCTTTCAAATCGAACTCTTTCTTTTTCAAAAGGCCTAGTTCTATGTTTTCTTTGGTGAGAAGTGCCACACCGTACGCACCCATCAACCCGGGATGGGGAGGGACGATGATCGGTTTTCCAACCAGCGCAGCCATGGCAACAGGAACCGCTTTATTGTAGCAAACACCACCCTGCATGAAAATCTTATTGCCAACCGGCCTACTTCCTTTCACTCTGTTCAAATAGTTCATACAGACAGAGTACACCAAACCTGCACAGATATCCTCTTTGGAAATCCCCTCATTCACAGCGGTTTTAACGTCACTTCCAATGAAAGCGGCACATTGGTCACTGAAGTTCGGAGGATTCTCACCCTTCATAGCAAGATCTCCTATCTCTGTATAATGGATTCTGAGGGACTCCCCTGCTGCTTCTTCCAGAAAAGAACCTGTACCCGCGGAACACGCCTCGTTCATCGCATAATCAGTGGGAACACCGTTTACAAGATACGTGTATTTTGCGTCTTGTCCTCCTATTTCAAAGATGGTGTCCACTTCTGGATCGAAATGTGCAGCTGCTTTAGCATGGGCCATGATCTCGTTATAAACGGCATCGGTCTGAGAATAAAGACCTACGATCTTTCTTCCAGATCCTGTAACACCGAGACCAACGATCTTGACCTTTGTACCGTTTAGTTGCTCAAGAATGGAGGTATAACATTGACGAGCTGCCTTTATGGGATCCCCCAAAGTCCTCAAATATACTCCAGCCAAGATGGCATTGTCTTCGTATCTCATCAAAACTGCTTTAGTGGTAGTAGATCCAACATCTATTCCTACGATACAGATATCTCCGTTTTCAGGTTCCTGAAAAGGCATTTCTTTAAACTCAACGAGATGAGTGAATTTTCTCAAAGGTTCATGAGTAGGAAAACTCGACCTCTTCTCTTTTTTTATCAGAAATGAACGCTTCGTTTTGATGTTGTTCGATACTCCCCATAGATAGGCTCCATACGCTTCGAAAAACAAAGCTTCTTCGGGCACAATAACTTCCAGCATCTTTTTGAGATGTTTCAACATGAGATTGTTCCTGGTTGTGCCACCGACGAGGAGAATTTTCCTCACATTCGCTTTGTTCGCCAACTCTACAATTTTATCCGCCATCACTTTCCCCAAGCCATTCAAAACGAGTTCTTTCGGAACCCCTTTGTTCAAAGCATGCGTACAATCACTCTTACAGAACACAGTGCATCTCGAAGAAAGTTCGTAATATTTCTCCGTATTAACAAGATTCGCCTCTTCCAGAGAAACACCCATTCTTTGAAGCTGCTGGAGAAAGAATTCACCCGTTCCCGAAGCACATTTGCTTCCTGTGTATATACCGGTTATTATACCCTTTTTGTTTACTCTATAGAGAATGGTGTTCTCTCCGCCTGCACTGACCACAGCCTCTACCAGTCCGTACTTCTTCATTAGGTTTCTGTATGCAATCTCAGTGGCTTCGGCCTCGGAAATCTGGGGAAGATCTATGATTTCCCGTGTTTTACGCCCGGTGAGAACAACGGGGCCCTTTTCAAGGAAGGTAGGAATCATAGAAGACAGAAGTGCTAAAGGATCTCCATTATGGGGAAGATTCCCTTTCTCTCCTCTATTGTAAAACGATATGCTCGTGGACCCAGCACATACACCGGTCATTGGCATCACCTCTTTGTTGCATATTTTAACACTGAAAGAGCCTTTTCTCAACTCGCCCCCTTGAAATCTTTCACAGTCTGTGATATCATTTGTACCGGCGACCCGGTAGCTCAGCAGGCAGAGCACCTGACTTTTAATCAGGGGGTCGTGGGTTCGAATCCCACCCGGGTCACCAGTGGTGCGAGAGTGGCGGAACTGGCAGACGCGCTGGACTTAGAATCCAGTGGGCTGAAGCCCGTGTGGGTTCAAGTCCCACCTCTCGCACCAAGATACGTCAGGCGGGTGTAGCTCAGTGGTAGAGCACCAGCTTGCCAAGCTGGGGGTCGCGGGTTCGAATCCCGTCGCCCGCTCCAAAAGCTGAAGAAGGGGGAATATCCCCTTCTTTTTCTTCTTGGAGGTTGATGGGAGTTGTATTCATTCTCCGTTCTCATATCACTCCTGGCAATCGTGATCTTTCAGAGAATATTGAAGAAACTATCACTTTCGTTGCTCTCTGGCATAATCATCCTGTTTTTCGCTTTGAGAATTCACAGAATTGTTGAGATGGTCTCTCTTGTACTCGTATCCGGCTCTTTTTGGTCTCTTCTGACAACGGTTTTCTTGATTTACCTGTTGTCCAGCATAATGGAAGTTTCCGGCGATTACGAAAAATTTTCCAAGGAGATGAAAAACGTTTTCTCCAGAAACGTTGACTCCTTTGTACCCGCTCTCATGGGACTCATGCCGATGCCTGGGGGTGCCCTTTTCACAGCACCTATTGTGAAAAATTCCCTTCCGGATGAAAACCCACTGAAACTGGCTATCAGAAACTATTGGTTCAGACATACGATAGAGTTCTTCTGGCCCATATATCCCGCCTTTGTTCTAGTTTCGGAACTCTCTGAGATCAGCATTGATCGGATTTCCATGGGACTCTTTCCTGTTTTCGCCATCGCCTTTCTGGTAGGATGGGTGTTCTTCAACGGAAGGCAACTCCCAAAGATATCGCCTCCCGAATCTTTTTACAACCTTGTCTCTTTGATCCCTATCTTGGGAACAGGTGTTTTGATCTTCTTTTTCAAAATTCCTGGATGGCAAGCTTTACTCCTTAACACTGTAGGATACGGGATATTCAGAAGAAAGCATTTTTTTCAAGCTTTGAAGACTATTCTAAAAAAATGGGACATCATAGTGGTTCTCTTCCTCGTATATCTTTACAAGATCGCGATCGACCAACACAACGTCGGTGAAATGATTTCTATAGAATTCACTAGTTGGAATCTTCCTCCGTGGTTGCTCTTGGTTTTCTTACCTCTCATTGCCGGAATCTCAACAGGTATAACCCAAGCAGCAGTTGGTATTTCCCTTCCTGTCATTTTAGGAATTTTTGATGAAAAATCCGCTCTCTACACTTACATGTTCGCCGTTGGAGGGGTGATTCTCTCTCCAGTTCATCTTTGTGTGGTACTTTCTGCGAAATACTTCGCAGTCGACGTTTTCAGCATACTTAAAAGAGTGAGTTTGCCCCTCATCATCACTTTAGTGTTGGGAACGCTCGTGTTGGAGGCGGTAACGTGAATGAAATTATTGTCAGAGGAGCCAGAGTCCACAATTTGAAGAACATAACAGTGAGGATTCCGAAGAACAAATTGGTTGTCATAACAGGAATATCAGGTTCTGGGAAATCCTCATTGGCCATGGATACGATATACGCGGAAGGGCAAAGAAGGTATTTGGAATCCCTCTCTACGTATGCGAGGCAATTCCTTGGAGATCTGAAAAAACCGGATGTGGACGAAATAGAAGGGCTCTCTCCTTCCATTGCCATAGATCAAAAAACCGTGTCACACAATCCGCGTTCCACGGTGGGAACTGTTACAGAGATTTACGATTATCTTCGCGTCCTGTACGCAAGGATCGGAAAAGCACATTGTCCAGAGTGCGGTAGACTTCTTGAAAAGAAGAGCATCGACGAAATTTTGAATGATCTGTTCCATTCCTTTGAAGAAAAGAGTCGTATATACATACTTGCCCCAATCGCTACGGAGAAGAGAGGAACGTTCAAAAAGGAACTGGAAGAATTCGTCTCCAAAGGGTTCACTCGCGTTGAAATAGACGGTGAGATGTACAGACTCGAAGAAGTACCAGAACTTGACAAGAACAAAAGACACACGGTGAAATTGTTGATCGATAGGTTGACCCTTGAAAAAAAGAACGAACACAGAATTTTGGACAGTTTGGAGCTCGCTTTGAGGGAAGGGAAAGGATTTGTGGAGATAAAGAACCTCGATTCTGGGGGAAGTAAGGTCTTCAGTGAGAATCTCATGTGTCCGGTGTGTGGGATAGGTTTTCCAGAGATAACTCCGAAGTTGTTTTCGTTCAATAGTCCTTACGGGGCTTGTCCAAGTTGTCACGGCCTTGGTTTCACGTTCGAAGTGGATCCCCACTTGGTTGTGGATGAAGAAAGAAGTATACTCGATGGTGCGATAATCCCCTACAGATGGGATAGAAGACTCACACGTTGGGTAGCGAGAGAGATCGAGAAAAAAGGAGCTTCACCCTACACTCCATTCAAAGAACTCCCCGGAGAGATAAAAAGATTTGTTCTCTACGGTGACAATCGTTTTGAAGGAGTGATTCCAAAAGTTCAAAGGTGGTACAAGGAAACGAGTTCCTCCGAAATGAAAGAATGGTTGGAGAAGAACTTTATCGTCCAACGTACGTGTTCTGCCTGCGGTGGAAAGAGGTTGAACAGAGAAGCTCTTTCCGTAAAAGTAAACGGATTGAACATACACGAATTCACCGATCTTTCGATCGATGAAGAGTTAGAATTCTTGAACAACTTATCTCTCTCGAAGAGGGAACTTGAGATCGTAGGTGATCTTCTGAATGAGATAAAAAAACGATTAGAGTTTTTGATGGACGTTGGCCTTGGTTACCTTACGCTTTCGAGATCTGCCACCACTCTCTCTGGAGGGGAGTCGCAGAGAATAAGGCTTGCGACACAAATAGGATCAGGGCTTACAGGTGTTATATATGTACTCGACGAACCCACAGTGGGGCTTCATCCTCGAGACACAGAGAGATTGATAAGGACTTTGAAAAAACTCAGAGATCTTGGAAACACTGTGATCGTTGTCGAACACGATGAAGAGGTGATAAAAAGCGCAGATTATGTGATAGACATAGGGCCTGGAGGAGGAACAAACGGTGGGAAGGTCGTTTTTCAAGGGCCCGTGGAGGAACTTTTGAGAAAGCCGAATGGTTCCTTGACGGGAGAGTACCTTTCCGGTAAAAAGAAGATCCCTTTCAGAAAAGACCGTCGTGTCCCCTACGGGTTTTTGAAATTGAGAGGTGTGAAACACAACAATTTGAAAAACATAGATGTCGAAATACCTCTCGGTGTGTTCGTCTGTGTTACCGGGGTTTCGGGCTCTGGAAAGTCTTCTCTGATCATGGAAACGCTCTATCCAGCCCTCATGAACGTACTCCACAACACAAAAATGCCAGCAGGAGAGTTCGATTCCATCGAAGGTTACGAAAAGATTGACAAAGTCATAGCTATCGATCAGTCTCCCATTGGAAGGACACCCAGAAGCAATCCAGCAACTTATACGAAAGTTTTCGATGAAATACGCTCTCTTTTTGCCATGACTCCTGCTGCAAAAGCTCGTGGTTACACGAAGAGTAGGTTCAGTTTCAACTTGAAAGGAGGAAGATGCGAAGCTTGTCAAGGACAGGGTTACGTGAAAATTGAAATGCTTTTCTTACCAGACGTGTACGTTGAATGCGACGTGTGTAAGGGGAAAAGATACAACAGAGAAACCTTGGAAATAACCTACAGAGGCAAGAACATATCCGATGTACTCGATATGACAGTGGATGAAGCCTTAGAATTTTTCAAAAACATACCCACCGTGAGAAGAACCCTTCAGGTTCTTCACGATGTGGGACTCGGATACATAAAACTCGGGCAACCGGCTACCACACTTTCCGGTGGAGAAGCACAGAGAATAAAACTCGCATCTGAGCTAAGGAAAAGAGATACAGGCAAAACCCTTTACATCCTCGATGAACCAACAGTAGGACTACACTTTGAAGATGTGAGAAGACTTGTTGATGTTCTCCACAGACTGGTAGACAGGGGAAACACGGTGATAGTGATAGAACACAATTTAGATGTCATAAAAAATGCAGACTACATAATAGATTTGGGGCCTGAGGGTGGGAAAGAAGGAGGTCGAATTGTCGCAACAGGTACACCTGAAGAAATAGCAAAATGTCCAAACTCTCACACCGGTAAATTTTTGAAAAATGTGATATAATGCTTTAAGAGGTTTATCGATTAAAAACGCGCTTCGAAGCAGGCAAACATGCGAAAGGAGGTGCAAAGCGCCACCAGGGCGCGTAGCTTATGAAAACACTTCTCTTGATCATTCACACCGTTATCAGTGTGGCTCTTATTTACATGGTCCAGGTACAGATGTCGAAGTTTTCTGAACTCGGTGGAGCTTTTGGAAGTGGAGGACTTCATACAGTCTTTGGAAGAAGAAGAGGACTTGATACAGGTGGAAAGATCACTCTCGCACTTTCTATATTGTTCTTCATCTCCTGTATAGTAACAGCCTTCGTATTGACGAGGTGATGGGATGACCCCCGAAGAACAAGTAAGAATCCTCAAGAGGAACGTTGTCGATTTCATCAGCGAGGAAGAGCTTCTTGAGCGGATAAAAAAGAAAGGTAAACTTCGCGTGAAACTGGGTGTAGATCCTTCCAGGCCCGACCTTCACCTTGGTCACGCTGTAGTGTTGAGAAAACTGAGAGAATTTCAAGATCTTGGTCATACTGTTGTTCTCATAATAGGAGATTTCACGGCTCGCATTGGAGATCCTTCTGGAAGAAACGAAACACGTCCTATGTTGACAAAAGAAGAAGTGCTGGAAAATGCAAAAACATATCAAGAGCAAGCATTCAAAATACTCGACCCCAAACGCACGGAACTTCGATTCAATGGAGAATGGCTCGATCGCATGACTTTTGCAGACGTGATAGTTCTTTCCTCGAAGTACACGGTGGCCCGAATGCTCGAGCGAGACGATTTCGCCAAAAGATTCAAGGAAGGCATTCCCATCACCATATCCGAGTTTCTTTATCCCTTAGCTCAAGCGTACGATTCCGTTGCTATCCAAGCCGATGTGGAGTTAGGAGGAACAGATCAGCTGTTCAATCTTCTCGTGGGCAGGAAGATACAAGAAGAATACGGCCAGGAGCCCCAAATCGTTATGACGATGCCCATCATAGAAGGAACAGATGGAAAACTCAAGATGAGCAAGAGTTACGGAAACTATATAGCTTTCAACGACTCTCCCGAGGATATGTATGGAAAACTCATGTCTATTCCCGATGGACTCATAATAAAGTATATGAGACTTTTAACAAACATACCGGAAGAACAAATCGATGAATATGAAAGAAAAATGGAGGAGAAAAAGATAAATCCTAGAGATGTAAAAATGGTTCTCGCTTACGAAATCACCCGTTTCTTCCACGGGGAAGAAAACGCCAAAAAAGCTCAAGAACACTTTGTGAAAGTTTTCCAGAAAAAAGAAACACCAGACGAAATGCCGACTATCGAACTAGATCAAGAAAAGAACATCGTCGATCTTTTAATGGAAATTGGCGCTGTGTCCAGCAGAAGCGAAGCCAAAAGGCTCATTTCACAGGGCGGTGTGTACCTCAACGGTGAGAGGGTTGAGGACATAAAGTTCGTTGTGATTCCCGATGGAGAGAAGATTCTGAGGGTTGGCAAAAGGAAATTCTACAAGATCTCATACAGAGAGACGAAAAAACTTTAGAAAACTCTTGAATTTCCTTCAGTCGTGATGGTATAATCACCACAGGATTTCATGTAATCAATGTGAAGGGAGGTTTGTCCCATGAGAAGAGTGTTATTTGCAGTTGTTGTTTTGTCAATCATGTTCTCATCATTGTTTGCGTTCTTCCCTGATGTTCCAAAGGATCATTGGGCTTACGAGTACGTCTGGAAACTCTGGCAAAGGGGTATTTTCATAGGTTATCCCGATGGTGAGTTCAAAGGGGACAGGTACATTACCAGATACGAAGCTGCCACAGCTGTGAGTAGACTTCTTGACTTCATCGAGCAAAAAATGTTAGCAGGTGTCTCTGGAAATCTGACCCAGGTCGTTGGAAACCTGTCGGACAAGTACATGGCACTGGAAGAAAAAGTTGACTCTTATGCAACGATGATAGACACCCTTGCTGCTCAAATAGGCAATGTACAAGTTAATTTCATGAAAGCAGACAAAGACATATTAGCAAAAATCGATGCCCTCAGAGACGAGCTCAAAGGAGAATTCGGAAAGGGAATCGAAACGAACAGAGAAGTTATCAACAATGTGGCTCTCAGACTTGGAAATCTGTCCAGGGATTATGATCGCTACAAAGAAAACGTGGAATCCAGGATCGCAGAAGTCAACGACAAACTTTCATCACTCGAAAAAGAGCTCGGGAACAAGATAGCAGATCTCGAAGGGTTGGTCAATCTTCACGAGAAAGATATCATAAACCTCTACAATAAGGTCTCATCCGTGAAAGAGGAACTCAGCCAAAAGATTGCTGCAACCGAGGAAAAACTTTCCAAAAAAGACGAGGAAATTTCGGCGATGGTGGAGCTTCACGAGAAGGACATCATAAACCTCTACAACAAAGTCTCCGAACTGAACGAAGATTTGAATAAGAAAATACTTGACACGAAGGCCGAACTTTCTGCTAAAATAGAGTCACAGGAGAAGACAATAAACATGGTGTACACGAAACTCCTCGATGTTCAAAGCTCGTTGAGCGACGAAATCGATTCTCTTAAAGCGCAGAACGAGAAACTTCAGAAAACAGTAGATCTTCACGAAAATGACATCATAAATCTCTACGGAAAAACCTCGAAATTGGAAGAAGATCTCAACATGACAAACGATAAGATAGACCAAATAAAGGCTGAACTTGAGAGTAAGATTGAGAGTGTGAAAGCTTACAACAGAAATCTCAGCATCCTGACAGGTGCGTTCTTCGGAATCCTTGGCCTCATTTTGATCGCAATCAGTGGAAAATAACTCAAAATTTATCTTGAGGGGAGGTAAGATGTTATGAAAAAACTGCTCGCTCTTTTCTTGGTGTTGGGTCTTCTGTTCACAGCAGCGTTCGCCTACGAGGACACAGTAAAGGTCAGTGTTTCTGGTACTGGCTACTTCAACGTGTACCTAGATGAAGAAGGTATCGATCTCGAAGGTGGTATTAGTGATCTTTATGTTAGTGTTCTTCCCACATCTGGAAGCGTGACTTCTCCAGCCACTATCACGGCGAATTTCAGCATTGATGTTCTCGGCACAAACGCTTCTCTCAGCAACATTTCTGTGATGACCGATCTCTTCGATCTTGTATACTACAACTACTCCCTCTACAACGATGGATACATCTTCAACTACGTTGGCGAGAGAACCCTTGAATTCACACCAAAACTGGGGATCGAAGGAGTTTCTCTGACTGTTTACTTTGCTGATATTGCAACTGAAACCGATCTCGACAACGCTACAAACGACACGAACAACTTCTTCGATGACGCAGTTGCTTTGAAGGTTGGAGTCACGAATCTTGATCTTTTCGATGCCACTATCTTTGGAGCGTTCTACGACACCGACACCACCAACGCCACGAGCGCGTACGGTTATGCAGCTCACTTGGGTCTCACCGGAAAAGACATTCTTGAAGGCCTCAGTGTGAATCTTGCTTACGCATACGAAGCAACAAGCTCCTACTTGGTTGAAGCAGCTTACAGCAAGTCCTTCGAAATGGCTCCCGTTACTTTGACAGTGAGCCCGTACTTCGCCTACTCCGAAGGCACAGTAAGTTACTATGACAGCTACTCTGGTGATGGTTGGGCTGCACCTTGGGGTTCCAAACTCGTTAAAGTTGGTCTCAACGCACAAGCCGGTGTTACCGACGAGATAACGTTCAGCGCAGACCTCACCCCGACCTACGATCTGGCTGCCAACTCTTTCACTCTTCCCGTTACACTCGCTCTCGCTTATGCATCCGATGTTGCAAGCGCGAACGTGAAGGCTTCTTGGAGCGATGCCGTCAATGCAGCCACCGATGTTACTGTTGATGCAGATCTCACAGTCACCGCCGTTGAGAACCTCACAGTCAAGGCCGCCGCTAAATACTTGGTCAGCACCAACGAACTCGGCTACAATGTTGAAGCCTACTACGTCTACGGTCCTCTCACAACCGGATTCTTCTTCGGAACTCTCTTCGATGGTACAATCCACACCTACAGCACATGGTACCTCTACCTGAAGGCTTCCGTCTCCTTCTGATATGACAGACGAGCAATGCCACCCCCGGCTCTTGCCGGGGGTTTGTTCTTGTTGTATAATAGGTAACTGGAGGCGTGTCCGAACTGGCTAAGGAGCCGGTCTTGAAAACCGGTGGGCCGAGAGGCCCGTGTGGGTTCGAGTCCCACCGCCTCCGCCAGCCCCTCGTGGGGCTTTTCTTTTTAGGAGGTGAAAAGATGAAAGCCCTTCTCGTGATAGACATCCAGAGGGATTTCGTTGATAAAGAGGGTTCACTCTATTTCGATGGTGCCGAGAAAGTGATAGAGCCCGTCCTGAAATTGGTAGAAGAGTTCAAAGAACACAAACTTCCCATCATCACAACTCAAGACTGGCACTCTTTAGATGATCCCGAGTTCAACATTTGGCCTAAACACTGCATCGAGAACACAAACGGTGCAAGGCTCACAGAAAGGTTGGAAAAAGCACTCGAAGGGTACGATTTACATTTCCCAGTGAAAAAAAACAGATACAGTGCGTTTTACAACACAAACCTGGAAGAAATTATCAAAAAGAACAACATTGATGAAGTTTTTGTCTGTGGGGTTGTGACACACATCTGCGTTCTTTTTACTGTTGAAGAGTTGAGAAACAGGGAAATACCTGTTAAAATAGTCACTGAAGGAGTGGCTTCTTACGATGAAGAACTCCATAAATTCGCTTTGAGAGAAATGAAAGAAATTTTAGGTGCCGAACTCATCTGAGGTGATTGAGGTGAAAAGACTCAGTCCTGAGGTCTTCAAAGTACCGATTGATCGAATAAGAAACGGCTACTATTCCGATATATACTTCATCAACTATGTTAAAGTTTTGAAAAGAGATAATCGTCATCCACGTGTCTACTACCAATTCTTCCCAAGGAAAGATGCCGTTATTTGCGGTATAGATGAGGCTCTCGCTATATTAAAATTCTGCACCGGATATTACAAAGATGAAGAAAGAGCAAGAGAACTCTTCGAGGAGATTCTGAGGCTCGACAAAGAAATGCAAGCAGCTTCCGTTGAAATGGATGTTAAAAAAATTGTGGATCTCACTAGAAAAAAATGGGATCTCAGACTCGAGTTAAATGACTTGTGGGTGGACAAGTGGGAAGAAATAGAAGTTCATGCTCTCTATGATGGTGAGGAAGCAAAAGAAGGAGAACCTATCCTGACCATAGAAGGGAACCCTACCTATTTCGGATATCTGGAGACAGTCCTCCTTGGTGTTATCGCAAGGGCTACGAGCACCGCTACCGCTGTGAAGAAGGTTGTCAAAGCAGCAAGAGGAAAACCTGTGCTCTTTTTCAGTGCCCGCTTCGACCATTATTGGGTCCAAGCAACGGACGGTTACGCTGCTCTCAAAGCAGGCGCGTTCGGAGTTTCCACTGACGCAAATGCAGACTATTGGGGTGTAAAATCGATGGGAACCATGCCTCACGCCCTGATAGCAGCTTACGATGGAAAAACGGAAGATGCGGCTATTGCCTTCGATAAACATATGGAAGAGAATGTAAACAGAATCATTCTTGTAGACTGGGATAACGACGTGATAGGAACCACGTTCAGGGTGATAAAAGCTTTTTACGAGTATGTCATGAAGAAACCCTTTAAATTGGGTGTCACCGATCCTTCACCGATAATAGGTTCAGGAAAAAACAAAATCTGGGGAGTTAGATTTGATACGTCTGGAAATCTGAGAGACAGATCCGTCGTTCCGAAAGATGAATCTTCTTTTGGTGTCTGTCCCGAGCTTGTTTGGAGAGCGAGGCAAGAATTTGACAAGGTAGGACTAAAGGATTTGAAAATAGTCGTCTCTGGTGGATTCGATGAGAAAAAGATAGATCTCTTTGAGAGACTTGGTGTTCCCGCAGACGCTTATGGTGTGGGGTCACGCCTTCTGAGAGAGAAAATAGACATCACCGCAGATGTGGTTGAAGTGAACGGAAGACCTTGTGCGAAAGTGGGAAGACAGAAGATAGAAAATCCTCGCCTGAAGAGAGTAGGAAAGAGATATTGGGAAGATTGAGGAGGTGAGAAAAATGGAAGTGAAAAAAGGTACTTGGATAATAAAAAAGGGTTTTGCAGAAATGTTCAAGGGTGGAGTCATCATGGATGTTACAACTGCAGAACAAGCTAAAATAGCAGAAGAAGCTGGTGCCGTTGCTGTCATGGCACTTGAAAGGGTCCCGGCGGACATAAGAAAAGAAGGTGGAGTAGCAAGAATGGCGAGCATTGCCAAAATAAGAGAGATCATGGAAGCCGTCTCCATACCTGTAATGGCAAAAGTACGAATAGGACATATCGCGGAGGCGAAAATCTTGGAAGAACTGGGAGTGGATTTCATAGATGAATCCGAAGTTCTCACACCCGCAGATGACAGATTTCACATAAACAAACATGAATTCAAAGTTCCATTCGTTTGTGGTGCAAGAGATTTGGGTGAAGCACTGAGAAGAATTGCAGAAGGGGCTGCCATGATAAGAACCAAGGGTGAAGCGGGTACGGGGAACGTTGTAGAAGCGGTGAAACATATGAGAAAAGTGATGGAACAAATAAAACAGGTAACGAAAATGGAAGATGAAGAACTGGTCGCTTATGGGAAAGAAATAGGTGCACCTGTGGAACTCCTGAGAGAAGTGAAGAAACTCGGGAGACTTCCTGTTGTGAATTTCGCAGCTGGAGGAGTGGCAACTCCTGCTGATGCGGCTCTCATGATGATGCTTGGAGCGGATGGAGTATTCGTTGGCTCAGGTATTTTCAAATCCAAAGATCCTAGAAAGATGGCAAAAGCGATGGTACTTGCGGTAACTTACTGGGACAATCCCAAAATTTTACTCAAAATCTCTGAAGATATAGGTGAACCCATGAGGGGTCTTGATGTTGAAGAGCTCGAAGTAAGAATGCAAGAGAGAGGGTGGTAAAGGATGAAAATAGGTGTCCTGGGTATCCAAGGAGATGTTAGAGAACACGTAGAAGCGCTTCATAAACTCGGCGTTGAAACGCTGATCATAAAACTTTCGGAACAGCTGGAAATAGTAGACGGAATCATCCTTCCTGGTGGGGAATCCACTACCATGATTCGCATTTTAAAAGAAATGGGTATGGACGGGAAATTGAGAGAAAAAATAAAAGATGGAATGCCTGTTTTTGCAACGTGTGCGGGTGTCATCCTGCTTGCAAAGCACATAAACAACTATCAACAAGAAAAGTTAGACGTCATGAATATAACTGTTGAAAGAAACGCCTACGGGAGACAAGTAGAAAGTTTCGAAACTTTCCTTGAAATACCAGCCATAGGGAAAGATCCATTCAGAGCTATCTTCATAAGGGCTCCGAAGATAGTCGAAGTAGGAGAAGACGTGGAGATTCTCGCGCGACACGAAGAGGATCCTGTCCTTGTAAGAGAAGGTAAAATGCTCGCAAGTACGTTCCATCCTGAACTCACAGATGATCTTAGGCTTCACAGATACTTTCTTGAGATGGTGAAATGAGATGAAAGTGAGGATCGAGGTGGAGGACAGCAAACTCAAGAGAAGGCTAGAAAAACTTCTCAGAGAGGAGGGGTTCCTGATAAAGGAACCCGCTGATTTGGTTGTCAGTGATAACATAAAAGACTACGTGGAACCGCTCATTATGATCGCGGAGATCGTTCCTGAAAATGTACCGGAAGTCGTCCTGGATGTTGTTGATCCGCGTCTTCCAGATTCTCTGCTCAAAAAGAGATTTAAAATGATAAGAACATATTTAAAGTTCCCAAATGGAATACTTAGCTATCTCGAGGAAGAATTTGAAAAATCCAAAAGATATAATTTTCCTCTCTCCGTTGTCTATCTTTCTTTTGAAGACGAAGCCACGGCAAAAAGAGTTTATGAAATATTGGAAGAATCCCTGAGAGCCTCTGACAGATTCGATTTCGTGAGGAAAAACGAATTGATTCTTATTCTTCCAGGAACACCAAAAGAAGGAGCAGAGAGGGTTTTGAAGAGACTGAAAAGAAGGCTTCTCAGAATCAACTGGACAAAGCAAGTTTCCTTGGAACATAGTTGGGCTCAAGTCGAAGACTGGATGGACTCTATAGAGGATCTACTCATGGCCCTTGAAACTTCCACGAGGAGGTTGGGGATAACCTGAGCAGGAAAGAATGGGTGAACGTTGTTCTTGCGTTGATTTTTGGATTCATAGCCGTTTTTTTCATCTTCAGAGGGATCGATCCAAGAGAATTTTTTGAATACTTCCGCTTGAAATCTTTATTCCACGTTGCTTTGTTGTGTGGAATATTTCTTTTTTCTATTTTGATAGATTCTGTAAGAATGAAGTGGCTGTATTTCTTCGTTTGGAGGAGAAAGCTTTCTCTCTACCATTCTTTTTTCAACAACTACATGAGTTTCGTTTTCAGCATGCTCACCCCTTTCTATTTCGGTGGCCAAGTGTTCCAAACATACCATCTTTCGAGAATCGGTTTTGAATCCGAAAACAGCGTTAACGTGATCTTATCAAGGTTTGTAGAATACCTGATATCTGTTGCGATTCTTTCCATTCTCGGACTTTGGAAATACAAGAACATGCTTCTCACCGGTGGCTTGATTGCTCCTAAGTTGATCCTTTTAGCATATCTTGTGAGTGTATCCTTCATAGGAATTGTGATAACAGCACTAGTTCATCCGCCGATCATTGCCCATCTGTTCAACAACTTTAAAAAGGTGAGATGGGTAGATAAAGTCGTAAAGAAAATCACCAAAAAGGAAGATTGGGATACTCGGTTTTTGAACTGGACACACGATTTGAAGGAGAGTGTTCATGTTCTTTGGAAAAGTGGTTTCATGCTCTTAGATTTCCCCCTTACAATATTGTCCCTTCTCGTCCAAAGTTTCGCATTTTACATGGCCGTTCGCTTGAATTCTGGAAACTTGAGTTTCTTTGACACAACAGGTCTTCTCTACTTTTTAAGTTTGGTTGTTTTCTACATTCCAACACCTGGTGCCAGTGGAGGAGTGGAAGCCGTCTATCAGATTGTGTTCAGCAAAATCCTTCACTCATCTGAGAAAACCCTCGCATCTGTCATCACCTGGAGATTGGCCACGTATTATTTACCTATTCTACTAGGCTTGATTTTCCTGGCCGCCTACAGATATCCGAAGGAAGTGGGGAAATGAAAATAGTTCTCAGATTCAAAAAAAGAGGGATGAAAAGATTTTTGTCCACACTGGAAAGTATAAAATTTGTGGAACGGGCTCTCAGACGTGCTGAATTCCCATTGATTTTCACGGAAGGTTTCCACCCAAAGCCCAAAATGAGCTTTCTTGATGCCATGCCGGTTGGAGTGGTAAACTTGGCATTTTATGTGGAAGTACATGTGAAAAGCATCTCAATTGATTATGTTGAAAATCTCAAGAAAAACTTACCGAACGACTTTTTTCTAGAAAACGTTTGGATTTTTGATGAAAGTATAAACAAAATCGTCACTTCCTACCGTTTCAAGATAATAACACCTCACTATATAGACCTTTTGAGCAAGGAAGTCGAGAAAAAAGGAAAGAAACTACTTTTCAAAGAAAACGTGGAGGATTTTGAAGTTTCAAGGTTGAGAAAGTATTATATTTTTAGGTACACTCAAAGAAGAGAAAGGTTGATAAACCCTTTTCTTTTGATCGAAAAGGCAGATTTTTTCTTACCAATATGTGAAGAGGCACTCGTTGAAGGTGGAGAAACTCTCTCCAATCTCCTCGAAAGGAGGGGCATTCGTGTCAAAAAAAATTCTTCTTGTCGATGATTCAGCGGTTTTACGAAAAATAGTTTCCTTCAACCTGAAAAAAGCGGGATGTGAAGTTGTTGAAGCTGAGAATGGGCAAGTTGCTCTTGAAAAACTTTCTGAGTTCACACCGGATTTGATTGTATTAGATGTGATGATGCCCGTGATGGATGGTTTCACTGTTTTGAAAAAACTTCAAGAAAAAGAGGAATGGAAAAAAATTCCCGTGATCGTTCTTACAGCAAAAGGTGGGGAGGAAGATGAAGCCATCGCTCTTTCTCTTGGAGCAAAAAAGGTAATGAGAAAGCCTTTCAGCCCTTCCCAATTCATCGAGGAGGTGAAGCGCCTCTTAAATGAATGAAAGAAAAATATGCGAAAGGATTGCAAAGATACTGAATACAAATTACGATTGCTCGAAAGGAATAGAGGAGCTTTTAAACATTTTGGAATATGAGTTGAATGAATACAAGAAAAATCTTGAAGAACAAGCTATTTTCATGGAAGCTCAGCTTGAGGAACTTTCGCGCTCCTACGAAGAAATAACGACCCTACTGGAAATATCCGAGATACTCGGAGTTTTCGAATTCCCTATGAATCTCCAAGAAAAACTGGAGAAAGTTCTACCTCTCCTTAAGAACGTGATTAAATTCAAAACTTTCCTCGTTCGAATAGAGGAAGAAGGTCTTACAATGGGAAACCTGAGACAGGAAGACATAGAATCAGAGCTCAAAGAAAGAGAAAGAACAATTTTAATAGAACCCGGTAAGTCCGAGAAATTCTCTAACCTGTTGTTCGTACCCATAGCTGGTAGTAGGTACTATGGATACATGTGTTTCTCGGAAAAAGAAGAGGGAATCTTTACAGCGGGTGACAGAAAAATAGCAGAGGTAACAGCAAGATATATAGCAAACGCATTGGACAGAGTGGAATTCCTCAAAAAGGAAATCGAGCGTCAAAGATTGGAAGAGCAAATGGAGATAGCAAGGAATATACAATCCGTTCTCCTTCCTCAAAAGATCCCCACCACAGATTTTCTTGAAATAGCCTCATGTTCTCACCCTGCGGTTCAGGTGGGAGGGGACTACTACGATATCTTTCTTACAAAAGGCAAGCTACTCGCCATAATAGGAGATGTAGCAGGTAAAAGTGTACCTGCCGCTCTTCTCATGAGTGTGTTGAGAAGCTACTTAAAAGTACTCACCCCGTCGTACTCAAACCTAGAAGAACTGGTGAATCGTCTGAATAATTTACTCTGTGAAGATATGATGAATGATCGATTTGTGACAATGGCCTTCTTGGAAATTTTTCGAGATGGAAGGGTGAGCATTATCAACGCCGGTCACAATCCTATTTACTTTCTTCGCAATGGCGAAATAATAGGAAAAATAGAGGCGTCTGGAATCCCAATGGGTATATCGGAATGGAACTACAAAAAACGTATCGTGCATCTGAGACCAAACACCTTCATTATAACCTACACCGATGGAGTAACAGAAGCAAGAAACGAGATGAGTGAAGAATTCGGATACGAGAGACTAGAAAAAGTACTCAGAGGATATCAAGGAGAGTCATCACAAGAACTTCTCAACACTCTTTCGAGGGAAGTCAGAAAGTTTATGGGTAGCGCATCTCAGCACGATGACATGACGATCATGGTGTTAAAATATAAAGGACAACAGGAGGTGGAATGATGTCAGGTCATAACAAGTGGGCCAATATCAAGCATAGAAAAATGGCCCAAGATGCGAAAAGGTCTAAGATTTTCACAAAACTCATCAGAGAAATCATTGTTGCAGCGAGGGAAGGAGGAGGAAACATAGAAACCAACCCTAGATTGAGAGCAGCTGTCGAAAGGGCAAAGGCGGAAAACATGCCGAAGGAGAATATCGAAAGAGCCATAAAACGTGGAACAGGAGAACTCGAAGGCGTGGAATACCAAGAAGTAATCTACGAGGGGTATGCTCCCGGCGGTGTTGCAGTCTACATTAGAGCACTCACCGATAACAAGAACAGAACTGCTCAAGAGCTGAGACACTTGTTCAGTAAGCATGGAGGAAGCCTTGCTGAGAGCGGCTCGGTGAGTTGGATTTTCGAGAGAAAGGGTGTTGTCGAGATACCCAAAGATAAAGTGAAAGATCTGGAGGAACTCGTGATGGTCGCCATAGATGCAGGTGCAGAGGATATAAAAGACACAGAGGATCCAATTCAAATAATCACAGCACCTGAAAATCTTTCAGAATTGAAAAAGCAACTAGAAGAAGCAGGATACGAAGTAGAAGCCAAAGTAACATTCATACCCAAGAACACGGTGAGAGTAACTGGAAAAGATGCTGAAAAAGTTCTCGAACTTCTAAACGCCTTGGAAGACATGGATGATGTCCAAGAAGTCTACTCCAACTTTGAAATGGACGACAAGGAAATGGAGGAGATACTGTCCAGACTCGAAGGTTGAGTATATTCATACTCTTGATTTCTCTACATTTGAGCGCTTTTTCTGGTTTTTTTGAACTGGGAACCGGTTTCCAAAATGGAAAACCTATTTTTGGTTTCGTTCTATCACCGGAGCTGAAAACCGAGTTCATCGACGGAAGATTTCGCTTCGACTTTTTCGCGGATTTCAGGGAAGGAGAATTGTCGCTCCTTCCTTTTACCTTTGACAACCCTGTATACTTCAAGTTCGATGTGGACGAATTCACATTGGAATACTATTCGCCAAGGATTTTGAACGCGAGCTTCATCGAGTTTAAAAAATCTTGGAATGTACATTTTAATTCAGTGGGTGCTATTTGGAACGGAGAAAAGTTTTTCCTTTACACAGAAGTCCCCGTGATCGCTGTGGTTTCAAATGAAGGTGATTATCACATCGGAACGAAGATAGAAGTTGCGAATTTCAGTGTTGAACCCTTTTTCGAAAACGGCCAGTTCGGCGCTTGGATAGGATCTGAAAGTTTCAAAATTGGGATATCGAACTGGATCGGTTTTATTCTCAAATTCGAAGAAGCATCTTTTCGTTTTCTTTACGAAAGAAGGATGAAATTAGGATTTTCCTTTATGAACAACAGCGGCTGGATTTTCGTAGAAGAAGGTATCATAGAAGGTTGCTGGAAGGTAGGGAGGATACATGTGGGAGGAAAAATCGGAAAGGAAAATTGGACCATTCAAGCTTCCGTCGAGTTCTGAGTGGAAGGAGTTCCCACAAGAAGAATTCGAATGGTTTGTGAAAGAAGTGGAAAAGAGATTCGGTATCAATCTTTCATCTTACAAACCTCAAAGGGTGAAGCGCAGAACTGAACTTCTTCTGAGAAAGTACAACGTGGATTATAGAAAATATTTAGATATGATCACCAAAGACAAGAGGTATCTAAACGAATTCTTGGATAAGATGACAATAAATGTGACAGAGTTTTTCAGAAATCCCGAAAAATGGTGGGAGTTGAGGGATGATGTTATACCTTCAATTGCCAGAAATGCTTTGAGAATGAGATTCTGGAGTGCAGGATGTTCCTCAGGAGAGGAACCTTATTCCCTCTCCATCCTTGTTCACGAGCTAAAGCTTACTTATAAGACGAACATTTTAGCAACGGACATAGACGCTGGAGTCCTGAAGAAAGCCCAAGAAGGAGTTTATGAGGAAAGATCTCTGGTGAACACACCGAAAGAGTACATTGACAAATACTTCGAAAAACTACCCGATGGAAAATACAGAGTAAAAGACACTGTGAAGAAGATAGTTACATTCAAAAGACACGATCTTTTGAAAGATCCTTTCGAGAAGAACTTTGATCTTATATTGTGCCGGAATGTGGTCATATACTTCGAACCAGAAGCGAAACAGGAACTTTACAAGAAATTCGTAGAATCTTTGAAAACTGGTGGGTTTCTCTTCGTAGGAAGCACCGAAAGGATATTCAACTACAAAGAACTGGGACTCGAAATCTACAAGCCTTTCATTTATAGAAAGGTGAAATGAATGGCTTTTATCATGGTATTAACGATAGTGCTAGACCAGCTTACTAAAAAAATAGCAAGTAACATCCATGGGACATTTTACCTTATCCCAGGATTTTTGAAGTTCATCAAAGCCACCAACAGAGGGATAGCTTTGGGGCTTTTTGAAAATCTTTCTGAACAAATGCTATGGGCAGTGTTATTCGTTGTGGTTGGTCTTTCTCTTTTACCGTACGTTTTGAAATTCACTAAGTTCGAAAAGATAGCCATAGGATTCATTCTGGGAGGTGCTTTAGGAAATCTCTTGGATAGAATAAGATTTGGGTACGTCTTGGATTTTTTGAATCTGACATTTCTACCAACGATATTCAATCTCGCCGATGTATTCATAATAGTGGGTGGCGGATTAATGATTCTAAGTGTGTTTAGAGGTGAAGATGGTGAAAAGTTGGAAAGTCGAAAGAAGAGAAGAGGGATGGAGACTCGATCAGTTTTTGAAGGAGAAAACACCGGCATGGATTTCCCGTTCGATGATACAAAAGGCAATAAAGGAAGGAAAAGTGAAAGTCAACGGTCAGATCAGGAAACCGAGTTACAAATTGAAAGAAGGAGACTTAGTGGAGGTGGATCTACCTGAAAGACCAAAAGAACCAACGGTCCAACCCGAAGAAATAGATTTGAAGATCCTTTACGAGGACAGAGACATCATTGTTATCGATAAACCTGGTGACATGATAGTCCACCCTGTCCCTTCCAAACTGAGTGGAACCCTTGTCAACGCCCTTCTTCATCACTGCAATGACCTTCAAGGCATAGGCGGAAAATTGAGACCTGGCATAGTCCATAGACTAGATAAAGAAACCTCCGGTGTTATTGTTGTCGCAAAAAACGATTTTTCCCACCAGGCTCTTTCGAAACAGTTCAAAGATCGAAGAGTGAAGAAAACATATATCTTACTAGCAAGGGGATGTATAAAGAATGACGAAGGGATAATCGAACTTCCTCTTGCGAGACATCCCATATTGAGGATAAAGATGACTGTTAGTGAAAACGGGAAGGAGGCAATCACAATATACAGAGTACTCAAAAGATTCGACGACATAGCCACACTCGTCCTGGCTTTTCCAAAAACGGGAAGGACACATCAAATAAGGGTCCATATGAAAAGCCTTGGTCATCCCATCATGGGTGATAAGATTTACGGAAAGTACAAAGAAGACGAGATTTTCGGAATAAAAAGACAAATGCTTCACGCGTTGAAGTTAGGTTTCTTTCACCCTCGGACGGAAGAGTGGATGGAGTTCGTTTCTCCGCTACCGGAGGATTTTAAAGAAGCTATTAGGAGTATATCGAAATATGTGGAGGAAAGACGGAAATGATTCCTTGGGTGATATCCCCGTATTCTTTCGATGGATCCGTAGTCAGAATCGAAAAATTGATCACTTTGCTGAAGGAAATGAGATTAAAATCAGTTCTCCTCGCCGATAGAAATTTCCATATTGCCGTGAAATTCAACACTTTAATGAGAAAACACGATTTAATACCGGTTCATGGTTTATGGAAAGAAGAGAGGGTTTTCGTTGCAAGAAACAGAGAAGAATACGATCTTTTGGTGAAATTCTACAACGGCGAGGAAAAAGCAGACAATCTTTTGAGTTTTCAAATAACCGATCTTGTACCCGTCAGGTATCTGGACCCTACGGAAAGAGAAGCTAGCATTTTCATGAGAAAAGTGTTTGGTCTGGACGAGAATGTGAGGGGGTTTCCAAAAAGATGCGAAGATATCGCCAAGATTGTAAAGGCTGAAGCTTATGATCTCAAAGTCGATCAAAAATTACCCATTCCGCCGGAAGACTGGTACATCTCTCTCGAAAGAAAAGCGAAGGAATTAGGAACAAAATACGTTGAACGTTTGAAAAGAGAATACGATCTCATGGAGAAGAAAGGATTTGTCCCCTATGTATACACCGTAGAAAGGCTAGTGGAAATTGCAAAAAGAATGGGAATAAAGGTAGGGCCAGGAAGAGGTAGTGCTGTCGGTTCCTTGATGGTGTATCTCTGTGGTATCACGGAGGTCGATCCTCTGAAACACAATCTTTTATTTGAAAGATTCATGAACGAGGAAAGGGATGAACCACCAGATATAGACATTGATGTAGAAGATAGAAAGAGAAAAGAGTTGATATCGGAATTGGCGAGAGAATTTCACGTTTATCAAATTTCCACTTTTGGAAACTTAACGGAAAGATCCCTGAGAAATCTTATCAACTCTTTTCCCCTGGATTCTGAGCAGAAAACTCTGATCTACAAAACTGTCTACGGTTTGCCACATCATAGAAGTATCCATGCTGCAGGAATCGTGATATCAGAAACTCCTCTCACATTACCAATGAGGTTGGAAGAGGGAACTCCAGTGACAGATTACGATATGCACTCACTTGAGAACGTTGGTGTCGTGAAAATGGATATTCTAGGGCTGAAAACTCTCTCTTTCATAAAAGATCTTGAGAAAGGAAAGATAGATTACTCTGATGAGAAGACTTATCGTACTATCTCCAGAGGAAAGACACTGGGAATCTTCCAGTTAGAGGGGTTTCAAGCAAGAAAATTGTGCAGGAAAATAAGTCCAAAAAAATTGGAAGATCTCTCCATCCTTCTCGCCCTCAACAGACCAGGTCCCCTGAAATCCGGTATAGACAGTGCATACACCTCTCCTAAAAACGTTCCTCAACTTTTCAAAGAAATATTTCCAGAAACGAAGGGAGTCGTGATATTCCAAGAACAGATAATGAGTTTGGCAATGTTTGCGGGGCTTTCCGGTTCCGAGTCCGATACGTTGAGAAAAGCAATTGCAAAAAAAGAAAGAGAAATAATGATACCACTCCTTGAAAAAATGAGAGAAGGTCTTATCAAAAAAGGTGTTCAAGATGTGGATTTCATACTCAATATTCTCTTGAATTTCTCATCGTACGCATTCAACAAATCTCATAGTGTCGCCTACGCACACATCACGTTTCAAACAGCTTACTTGAAAACACACTTTTTTGAAGAATTTTTTAAAAAATACTTCGAATACAACATAGGAGACTCCGAAAAGATTTTCCTTGCCGTCCAAGAATTGAGAAGTGAGGATTACAAGGTTCATCCACCGGATGTGAACATCTCTGGAGAAAGTCTCATCATCGAGAACAAAGAAGTTTATCTTCCCTTAACAGCTGTAAAAGGTGTTGGAATCAGTTTGATAAAGGAAATAGAAAAGGTGCGTCCGATTAAGAGTGTGAGAGATCTTCAAGAAAGAGTTCCGAGGAATATTCTGGAGAACATGATCGCTGCTGGTGCTTTCGATAATTTGTATGAAAACAGGGCGGAAGCTTTCGACGATCTGAACAAAAGAGTGGACAGGGACATTTTGGAAATACGTGAACTGTTCGGTGAAAAGATAGACAGATCTGCCCCGAAGATGAAGGTGAGTGATGTAAACGAGCTGGAGAGAAAAAGTTTGGGATTTCCCCTTACACTGAATTACGAGGTACCCGTGGGACTCTTTGGAAACATACCCGATGTTTTCACCTACGGTAAGGTTCTTCCTGTAGTTGTCAGGAGAGTAACAAGAGGAATTGTAACAGACGGTGTTTCAATTTGTCAATTGTTAAACGATATACCAGATGGGTTGTTTCTGATTCTTCTCTCTCCTTTCCGAAAATCCTTGAGAATATGGCCTTTCAATGAAAACATGCGTTTCCTTTACAAGGTGAATTCACCTGTGAAACTCGAAAGAGCTGGTAAAAATGAAATAACACAGGTTGGAACGAAGATATACGAAGGTTACCGCCCAGTAAGTGATGAATACGAGTACAAAATCATTCAATAAATCTTCTTTCACATTATGCTATAATTCTGATATAGTAAGGTTCACTACATTTTTGGAAAGGGGGTACAAGTATGAGGAAATTTCTCGTGGTAATTTTGGCTGTGTTTTCTGTTCTGATTTTAGCCGAGGTGAAAAATCCAGACACTATCATCGATGCAACCATCGGGGAACCGGATACCCTCGATCCACATTACGCATACGATACAGCCAGTGGTGAAGTGATCTACAACGTGTACGAAAACTTAATCGCTTACAAAGGAGAAAGCCTCACGGAATTCGAACCTCGCCTTGCAGAAAAATGGGAGATCTTGGACGATGGAAAAACTTACAAGTTCTATATTAGAAAAGGTGTGAAGTTCCATGAAGGTGGGGATCTGACTCCAGAAGACGTGGAATACAGTTTCGAAAGAGGTTTGATTTTCGATCCTGTAGCAGGTCCAATGTGGATGCTTTGGGAAGCACTGTTCGGTGTGGATTCACTCGAAACCTTTGTCGAAGAGAAGATAGGGAAACCCTATAACGAACTGTTCGATGAAAACGGCGAACCACTTCCCGAGTACAGGGATGCTTTAATCAAAATTTACACAGATTACATTGATCCCGCCATTGAAGTTGAAGGTGATGCTGTTGTGTTCCATCTTGTAAGACCTTTCGCTCCGTTCATGTACATTCTCGCTCAGAGCGCCAGCTGGAGTGCCATTCTAGACAAGGAATGGTGTATCGAAATTGGTTGTTGGGATGGAAAGGCAGATACGTGGTGGAAGTACCACAACATCAGAAAAGAAGATTCTCCACTCTATGCCAGAATGAATGGAACGGGACCGTTCAAGTTCGTAGAATGGGATAGAACGCAGCAGAAAGTTATTCTTGAGAGAAACGACAACTACTGGAGAGAACCGGCAAAAATCAAGAGAGTTATCATCTGGGGTATCGACGAATGGAGTACCAGAAAAGCCATGCTCCTTCAAGGAGACGCAGACATCTGTGTGGTTCCGACACAGTATCTCGAACAAGTAGAGGGTAAACCCGGTATTACTGTGATAAAAGGACTTCCTGAACTCGCCGTTACTTCTCTCCATTTTGCCTGGAACGTTCCCGAAGACAGTAAATACATAGGTTCAGGGAAACTCGATGGAAACGGAATACCACCTGATTTCTTCACCGATGAAAACGTAAGAAAAGCTTTCATTTACGCCTTCGATTACGAAACCTTCATCAACGAAGTCCTAAAAGGTCTTGGTAGAAGAATCCCCACAGACCTCCCAGAAGGATTACTTGGATTCAACGAAGAATTGCTAAACGATCCGGATGCTCCTCACTTTGATCTTGTAAAAGCAACGGAATACTTCCAGAAAGCTTGGAATGGAGAAGTGTGGAAAAAAGGATTCAAACTTACGATTCTCTACAATACAGGTAACGATGTGAGAAGGACCGCTGCGGAAATGTTGAAGTCCTTCATAGAAATGATCAATCCGAAGTTCAAGATCGAAGTAAGAGGTGTACAGTGGCCAACGTACCTGGATGCTACAAAGAGAGGGGAAGTCCCCGTATTCATCATAGGTTGGCTAGCTGACTATCCAGATCCTCACAACTTCATATTCACCTATTACCACAGTGCAGGTGTTTATTCAGGAAGACAAGGTGAGAACTTCAGAAAATTCGTTTCCTCACCCCATCCAGAACTTGGTGGAAAAAGCCTTGACGAACTCATTGAAGAAGCTATCGCAAAGACCGATCCAGCTGAAAGGCAGGCTCTCTACGAGCAAATCCAGAGATTCGCAATGAAGCACGCACTCGGTATGCCGCTTTACCAACCATTGGGCGTAAGGGTTCAAAGAAGTTGGGTCAAAGGTTGGTATCACAATCCAATGAGACCAGGAGACGATTACTACGCACTTTGGAAGGCTGAAGAATAACATAAAAAGGGCCCCGCAGGGCCCTTTTCTTTTTGTCCTCTCTCACGCAAGTTTTTCTTCTGCCGCTGCTCTTGGGGTTTCTTCCACTTGCACTCCAGCAAAGACGTCCAATCCTGTACCAGCCGGTATGAGCTGTCCCACTATTACGTTCTCTTTCAAACCAATGAGAGGATCCACTTTGCCTTCAATCGCTGCAGCTGTTAGAACCCATGCTGTCTCCTCGAATGCTGCTGCACTGAGCCATCCTGGGTAGTTCAAAGCGGCCTTTTTGAGGGAGAGCAATCTCCTCTTGTACTTGATTGGTTCTTTTGGAAGGATCTGATATGTTACAACTCTATTTTTCTCCAGAACGTCTATTTCTTTTATTCCTGCTTTTATGAACTCATCGAGAAGCTCTTCTGTGACTTCTTCACCTTTTTGTGCAAGCTCGACCAATTGACCATCCTCTGATTCCGTGATCACCCTTCTCGCCAATGTTTTCCCTACAACCCATTTTCTGTTTTCTTCAACCTTTGCGTTTCCTTCGAATATTTCTCTGTTCACTCTTCTTATGTCCACAAGAGGTACTAGCTGATCCGGCAGGTAATCACTGTCTCCAGGGTCGACAACCAGCGCCATACTGAGCATTTGCCTGAAAATAATTTCGAAGTGTTTATCGTGAATGCTAACACCCTGTTGGACGTAAGCATTCTTGATGATCTTCAGAAGGTTCATAGCGGTGAGAACACCTTTCTCCGATTCTAGTTCGAGGAGTTTCCACCATACGATAGCACCCGTGGTTAGAGTTTCTCCTCTCAACACCTTCTGTCCCTTCTGTACCTTTACTTTCGCTCTCTTTGGTACTTTGTACGCATGTATACCACCCAAGTAATCTTCCACGTATATAACTGTTCGTCCTGTTTCATCGGTTGTTATGTCTTTTACAAATCCGTCTACTTCACACAAAACAGCTTCAGAACCATAATATTTCCTTATCTCTTTCTTCCCACCGCTCTTTTCTTCCCTCAGGAACGCATAAGGTTCGAACGTCTTTTCAACCGTTGTGAGACCGCTAACAATATCACTGGCACCCATGACACCTCCAACGTGGAAAGTTCTCATGGTGAGCTGGGTACCAGGTTCCCCTATGGACTGAGCAGCAACTATTCCAACGGACTCTCCCACGTTCACTATTTTGTGATTGGAAAGATCCATGCCATAACATGCGGCACAGACCCCGTACTCGGACTCACAGGTGAGAGGAGATCTCACGATGATATCGGGCCTTACAAGTACCTTTTCAACACCGTTTTCTTCAAGAAGCTTCGCTACGATCTCGTTTATCACTTCCTGATAAACCACCAATTGCTTTTCACCTTTTTTGTCGTATATAGGATTCTCATCTGCGTAGACCGTACCAACAACAGGATACATCTTCACTTTTATCTTGTACTTTCCTTCGTTCTTGGCGACTTTTATAACATCCCATGTGAGCTCCGTTCCCTCTTCAAAGTCTCCAACAGGTTCTGCGATCTCTGTGTACGTTTTGGGAAGCGTAAGTTCAGATATGTCTATTTCACCAAACTTTACAACATCAACCATCTTCTTGTAAGAAGCGAGGAAATTCGCGTCGTCGTCCGTGAGCATCGTGTTCCGTGTGTATTCCTTACCCGTCTCTGGATTTTTCAAAACTTCTTTCGTTTCTGGCTCAACGACGTCACTTGCCAATACTCTTCCAAAGAGGAAATCGTTGAGTTTCTCCACAACGGTACCATCTTTTATCAAGTCCATAGCTCTGACACCCTCATGCGTACCACAGTCGGGTTCTGTCACAGTAACACTCTGTGCCACATCAACCAAGCGCCTCGTTAGATATCCAGCGAACGACGTGTTCATTGCAGTATCGACTTGACCCTTTCTTGCTCCGTATGTGGATATGAAGAATTGAAGTATGTCAACACCCTCTCTAAGGTTCCTGTCAACTGGATAGTCGAATGTCAAAGCTTCGTGTATGGCTTGACCCTTGAAAATCTTTGATTTAATCTCTCTGGATCTTGGGTCGTAGGCTTTGATCATCAATCCTCTTATACCGGCTAACTGCTTCACCTGATCTATGTTCCCTCTTGCCCCAGAATTCACCATCATGTAGATAGGGTTGAATGGGTCCTCGGCAAGTGTTTTGGATGTAAGTTGTGTGATCTCCTCCGTTACGTTCATCCAAAGTCTTATGATTTCACTCTTTCGTTGCTCTTCTGTAAGGAAACCTTTTTCATAGTTTTCTTCTATGATTCTTACCTTCTCCCATGTTCTCCTAAGCATTTCATCCCTCGTTGGAGGAATCCTAAGATCTTTCAGGGACAAAGTAAGGCCAGATACCGTCGCATAGTGGAATCCAAGATCTTTCACATCATCAAGAAGATCCGCTGCTCTGTCTATTCCATATCTCTTGAAAGTTTCATAAACCAGGGTGTTTATCTGTTTCTTGTCGAAAATTTTGTTGTAGTCTCTCAAATCTTCTGGAAGAATGTTGTTGAATATAACCCTTCCAAGAGTTGTTTTGATTCTCTTTTCTTCTCCCCTTATGTTTACCTTTATGAGAATTGGTGTGTGGAGTTTTATGTATCCGAAATGGTATGCGAGCATCGCTTCTTCCGGCGATGAGAATTTCCATTTAACATCTTCCTCTTTCAAAGAATCGAAATCCTTTCCAACGGTTGTCAGATAGTAAGATCCTATGATTATGTCCTGTGTTGGTAGGGATATTGGTTTTCCATGAGCGGGCGATATTATGTTGTACCTTGAAAGCATAAGAAACCTTGCTTCGGCCTGTGCTGCAGCTGAGAGAGGCACATGAACCGCCATTTGGTCACCGTCGAAATCTGCGTTGAATGGAGGACACACAACGGGATGCAATTGAATGGCGTTACCTTCAACAAGCTTTGGTTCGAACGCTTGGATCGACATTCTATGAAGTGTAGGAGCTCTGTTCAGAAGCACAACGCTGCCTTTTATGACCTCCTCGAGGACTTCCCAAGCTTCTGGCATCTCTTTCTCTATTATGGCTTTTTTCACCTTTCTCATTGTTTTGCTCGCCGTTCCTTCGCCCAAGAGTTTCGCTAAAACAAAAGGTTTGAATAGTTCCATCGCCATTTTTTTCGGTATACCACATTGATGTATCTTCAAATGTGGTCCCACAACGATAACAGCTCTCCCAGAATAATCCACTCTCTTCCCAAGCAGATTTCTCCTGAATCTTCCTTTCTTACCTTTCAAGAGATCTGTGAGAGATTTCAAAGGCCTCCCGTTTCTATCTTTCAAAACCGCCCTTCTGTTTCTCTTTCCTTCGGAGTCTGAACCGTTGTGAATGAGAGCGTCCACAGCTTCTTGAAGCATCCTTTTTTCATTTCTCAGGATAATCTCGGGCGCTCCAAGTTCCAAAAGTTTCTTGAGTCTGTTGTTTCTGTTAATGAGCCTTCTGTAAAGTTCGTTCAAATCCGTTGTGGCAAACCTACCACCCTCTATTTGGATCATTGGTCTGAGATCTGGTGGAATGACGGGCACAACCTCCAGTACCATCCATTCTGGTTTGTTACCCGATTTGAGGAAATCCTTTACCATCTTCAATCTTCTTCTCAGTTTTATCGCTTTTGAACTAGAGGCGGGCAATTTCTTGAGTTCTGCTTCGATCTCCGCTCTCAATGCTTCCAGATCCAGATTTTGCAGAAGCTTCTTTATAGCTTGAGCTCCACTGTCTGCAACGATCTTTTCGGGGTAGATTTGAAGATAAGCTTCGTACTCGTTTTCCGTGATAATGTCACCTATTTTTAAACCTGTTTCTTCAGAAACCTCGGGATCTATGTCTGTTATAACAACTATTGGCCTATCGTTTTCCGTTCGTTCTTCAACATCGAACATGGCCGGGTAGTGAGATTCAAAAATCTTATATTCTGTGGAAGAAAGATATTCCTCTTCGAAAAGGAACCTATCTGCTAGATGATCTCCTTTTTTCACCACATCTCCGTTGTTGACATAAACGAGAGCTCCCTCGAAAACGGGATATTTTCTCTCTTCTATAACCTGCTCAACGTAGATATTACCCGTGGATAATACCTCGAAGTTTCCATCCTCAAGGGCTTTTATATTAAGATTCGAACCGAATCTCACAACACCCGATGTACTCGCTTTGACCGCTGGGAGAGTGGTGGATGTTGTAAGTTGATCCCCCTTCTTCACTTTCTGACCGTTGGAAACGAGAACTCTGGCACCATAAGGTATAGTGAAAACAACCGGTTGATCTTTGCTTGTTGTGAGAGGCTTTACCATTATTGTGTTCGAAACATCATCTATTTCCACATGTCCATCAAACGGAGCGTACATGGGTTCAACTGTCATCTCTTTTGTAAGCTCCTGCCCTTTTTCAACCTCTTGACCATCCTTCACAACGATCACCATGCCGGGAAGAACTGTATGTTCCGCTCTGTTCACGTTCCTGACAATGATCCAGGTGATCTCTTTTCCTGTAACTGTTTTTTCTGTTTTCAGGCTAATTTCGCCATCTATATCAGAAAGCACAGGAGATTTGGGATTCTTAACAATGAACGCCTGCTCAACATCGAAGTCCCATTTCTTTCTGTAAATTCTGTACTCCGTTTCGTAAAGAGTATCTCCACGCATGAAAGGAGTATCCTTTGGATCTGTCACAATAAAGGCTCTTTCTATAACTCTACGACTCCCATAGTAGATAATATTCTCGAGATCAGAAACACTCATGTTGAGTAGAGTCCCAAGGACACTTGGAATACTTTCCAGATACCAAATATGAACAGCGGGAGCTGCTAACTCTATATGCCCCATCCTTTTTCTTCTCGCTTCTCTGGATTCAACCCTGACACCACATCTTTCACAAACCGTTCCTTCGTATTTCTTCCCCTTGTATTTACCACAAGCACATTCATAGTCCTTCACAGGACCAAAGATTCTTTCACAGAACAATCCATCTCGTTCGGGCTTGAAGGTTCTGTAGTTTATAGTTTCTGGTTTCTTAACCTCCCCTCCAGACCAGCTTCTTATCACGTCTGGCGAGGCTATCTTTATTTGGATCGCCTTTATTTTTCTCTTGAAAGAAGACATGGGCATTCTATCACCCTCCCAATATCAGTACTTATCAATATCTATCTCATTTCCGTTTTCATCATAAAGCCGGACGTCGAGTGCCAATCCTCTCAGCTCTTTTATGAGAACTCTGAAGCTCTCAGGAACACCGGGTTCCGGTATGTTCATATTCTTCAAAATAGCTTTGTATGCTTCGTTCCTACCCTTGATGTCGTCGGATTTTATAGTTAACATCTCCGCGAGTGTATGGGCTGCACCGTACGCTTCAAGCGCCCAAACTTCCATCTCACCCAACCTTTGTCCTCCAAAGTGAGACTTCCCACCCAGAGGCTGTTGATGGATCAAGGAATAAGGACCCGTAGATCTCGCGTGTATTTTCTCTTTGGCTATGTGGATCAACTTGAGCATGTACATGTAACCCACTACAACAGGATTATCGAAAGGTTCACCCGTTCTTCCATCTCTCAACAAAACCTTTCCGTTAGGATTATTTTCATCGTCGCCTAGGTGAAGTCCTCTTTTCTTTCTCTCCTCGTAGAGTGGTTTCAAAATGTCATCTTCATTGGCTCCTTCAAAGACAGGTGTTGCGAACCATTTTCCTGTGAGTTTGGCAAGCCAACCAAGATGTGTTTCTAAAATCTGTCCCACGTTCATTCGGGAGGGAATTCCAAGAGGATTCAAAACCATCTGAACAGGTGTCCCATCGGGTAGAAACGGCATATCCTCCTTTGGGAGAATGTTGGAGACTACACCTTTGTTTCCATGACGCCCCGCCAATTTATCCCCTATGTCAAGGGTTTTCCTCGCTGCCACATACACTCTAACGAGCTTCAGAACACCCGAACCTAACTCAGCTATGTCATTCTGATCGTAGACATCTACTCTTATAACTCTTCCTTCGACACCATGAGGAAGCCTGAGTGAGGTATCTTTAACATCTCTACCCCTCTCCCCAAACACAGATCTGATGATCTTCTCTTCAGGTGTAGTGTCTCCTTCTCCCTTGGGGGTTACCTTTCCAACAAGTATAGCCTGAGAACCCACACCGTAATCACTGACAACGTATGCCCCTACTCTGATAATTCCATTCTCATCGAGATTTTTGAGAAGTTCTTTACTCACATTCGGTATATCGGCAGTGATTTCTTCGGGTCCAAGTCGTGTTTCCCTCGCCTGTGTTTCATAAACTTCGATATGAACGGATGTGAAAACGTCTTCTTCTAAAAGCTCTTGGCTAACCAAAATTGCGTCTTCGTAGTTGTAACCTTCCCATGGCATAAACGCAACCAAAATGTTTCTTCCAAGTGCAAGTTCACCCATATCAGTGGCCGGTCCGTCCGCTATTGGATCTCCTTCTCTGACTAAATCTCCTTCATTCACAATCGGCTTTTGATTTATCGTAGTATCCTGGTTGGATCTCACAAATTTCAGTAGTTTGTACTCATCCACAACTGGATTCCCGGCTTCGTCATACATTAAATTACCATTTTCATCGATTCGATGAACAACGATTTTGGAGGCATCCACCTCTTTGACAATACCATCATGTTTTGCCAGAACAACATAACCAGAATTCTTCGCCGCTTCCCATTCCATTCCTGTCCCGACGAGCGGTGCTTCTGTTTTCAAAAGAGGTACAGCCTGTCTTTGCATGTTGGATCCCATGAGAGCTCTACTTGCATCGTCGTGCTCGAGGAAGGGAATCAAAGAAGCAGAGACACTGAACGGCTGCTTTGTTGAAACATCCATCAGGTCTACTTCTTCCCTGGGGACAAGTCTTATATCTTCCCCTATACGAGCGACTACACGTTCTGGAATGATATTTCCGTCTTCATCCACTGGGGTTGTAGCGGGAACGATCTTGTATTCCTCTTCTTCGTTGGCTCTCAAATAGACAATCTCGTTTGTTACTTTGCCATTTTTCACTTTTCTGTAGGGCGTCATTAAGAATCCGTACTCATCCACCTTGGCGTATATAGCAAGTGACGTGATGAAACCTATGTTTGCACCTTCTGGTGTCTCAATGGGACAGAGCCTCCCATACTGCGAATAGTGCACGTTTCTTGCTTCAAAAACTTTGGATTCCCTACGCAAGCCGCCTGGTCCTACAGCGGAGACTCTCCTCTTGTGTGTTAGTTCTGACAAAGGATTGACCTGATCCATAAACTGGGAAAGTTGATTCATAGCAAAGAACTGGTTCACCGTTGAAATGATGGATTTTATGTTTATCAGACTCTGTATTGAGGCTTTGCTCAAAGAGTTTATGAGAGTCAATCTTTCTTGTATCGCCTTCTGTGCTCGAGCAAATAGCCTTTCGAATTCTCTTTGAACAAGCTCTCCCACTGATCTGACTCGTTTGTTTCCAAGATGATCCTTTGTGTCGAAGGGTATCGTTGGAAGTTCCTTATTTATGTTGGAAATATACCTGATAGCAGCAAAGACACTTATATCGGAACCAACATCATAGTTTTTTCTGAAAGTAGAGATGAGCTTTCTAAGATCATAGGATGCTGTCTTTCTTTTTTCAAGGTATTCTTCCTTGAATATTCTTACCAGATTTTTCATTTCGTAAGAATCTATTTCGAAATCGTTGATATATCGTCTTTCAAAGTAATCGAAAAGAATTCTAGAAGCTAAAACAATATCTAGAGGTTTTAAAATAGGAGAGGTCTCATTGTAAACTTTTTCACGCGCTTTTTCTGGATCTTCACCTTCCACTTCTATGAGGTACTTAACATACGCATTTTTGAGTCTTTCGTTGACTTTGTATCTTCCCACTTCAGAAAGATCGTATCTTTCTGAATTGAAGAAAAGGTCATGGAGATATCTTTTAGCGGCGTTAATTCTAGGAAGTTCCTCTGGTCTCAACTTCCTGAATATCTCCAGATATGCGTCGACAACAGTGACTTCGTTCAAACCGTAAACTCTCGTTTTTTCTTCTTCCTCTCCTTCGTTCGATGATGACAAGATCTCCAACATTTTTTCAAAAGTATTCTGCGCAATTGGATGAACAATCTTCACTTGTTCTATGTTATCTGACATCAAGATCCTCTCGGCCAAATCTTTGGTGAGAATTTCCCACTTTTCCGCGATCTTCCTATCGCCATCGTAAACATCTTCTAAAATGATGGACCCAACGTGAAGGAGCAGACTGTCCTCGTCGTCAGCATCGAGAAAGGTTGGATACAACGACAGGATATCTTCGTCCTTTTCATAACCGATCGTTTTTAAAAACAGGAAAAGATTGACTTTCTTTCCATCCAAACCTGCGTAGAGAACACCATCATAGGGATCCAGGATGACTTCAAGCCATGCACCTCGAGACGGAAGAAAATAACCACCGTATTCTTCTCTATCTATATACTCCGAAGAAAAATACAATCCAGGGGAGACCACTATCTGATTTACCACAACTCTCTCTGCACCGTTTATAATGAAGGTTCCCCTTTCTGTCATATAAGGAATGTATCCTAAAAAGACTTCTTCTTCCTTCATCTCGCCGCTTTTCAAATCTGTAAGACGGGCAGTCGCATAAACGGGAACACTGTAAGTTAATCCTTTCGCTTTACATTCTAGGGGTTCAACGGTTGGTTCTCCCACTCTTGTGGAAACGAACTCCAGTGCAAAACCCTTATCTGATTTTCTCAAATCTGAGCGGGTTGTCTGTGAGTAAATCGGAGAGAATTTTCTGAGAACTTCGAGAAGGCCTTCTTCAAGAAATTTTCGGTAGGAATTCTTCTGGATTTCCACTAGATCTGGTACGGATATGGGCTCTTGGATTTTGCCGAAAGAAAGCCTTTTTCTCCTACCGCAAGAAATCTCTTTCATTTTCTCACCTCTCGTTGTGGAGTAAGAAACCCCCAGGATTTTTTTCTCCTGGGCTTGATCTTTCGAGAGAAAGAAGAGGGAAATCGGGTGAGAAGGAACACTCGTATCGCACTTTACTTATTAAAACACAAAAACCCTGTACCGGCAAGAGGCGGTACAGGGTTGCAACATACTTTTTTCACAAATGAAAATTTATTTCAATTCCACTTCTGCGCCGACTTCTTCGAGTTTCTTCTTGATTTCCTCGGCTTCCGCTTTAGCTACTCCACTCTTAATAACAGCATCCGGTGTTCCGGCTTTCTCAACAAGATCCTTCGCTTCTTTCAGACCAAGTCCTGTGATCTCTCTTACAACCTTGATCACTTGAACTTTGTTCTGGCCAAAGCTCTTCAAAACGACATCAAATTCCGTTTTTTCTTCTTGAGCGGCTCCAGCAGCACCTCCAGCAACTGGAGCAGCAGCAACTGCTACAGGTGCCGCAGCTGTAACACCAAACTTGTCCTCCAACTTTTTAACGAGTTCAGCAAGTTCAGAAACGGTGAGTTTCTCAATCGCTTCAATGATTTCATCAATCGTCATTCTCAAACACCTCCAATCATTCAGATTTTTTCTCTTTAACGGCATTGAGCACAAGTACCAAATTCCTCAAAAGACCACTTAACACGAACACAAGGCCTGAAATGGGAGCTTGTACGCGACCAACGAGCATAGCATAGAGTTCTTCTTTGGTCGGAAGCTTGGCTATGTTTTCTACTTCTTCCGAAGTGAATTTCTTAGCTTCAAGGAATCCGCCCTTTAGCTTTGAAAAATCAACTTTTTTGTCTTTGTAAAAATTATAAATGATTTTCACAGCTTCCACAGGATCCCCATCTGTAACATAAAGCACGGCGGTGGGCCCTTTCAAAAATTCTTCATAACCTTCGTATCCTGCGTTCTTGAGCGAGAAGTTCAAAAGAGTATTTTTTACAACCTTGAATCGTGCACCATCACCGTACTTTTCTCTCAATTTAGAACGAAGCTCGGTGAGCTCCGCTACGGTAAACCCGAGAAAATCTGCAAAAAGAATCAACGAAGCTTGCTTGAACACCTCGCTCATCTCTTTTACAATAGCCTCTTTTTGTTGTCTAGTCAGCAATCGATTCACCTCCCAAAAATTTTTGTGGACCCCGGAGGGGTCCACAAAAAGGTTTCAAGACCTTTTTGGGACGCCTCCGGCAGGATTATTAACCCGTCGGCCCTGCCATCTACGGCGTCTTCGTATATCATTTAAGAATTTCTTACTCTTTCAGGATGCTTTGAAGGTTCAATTTTATACCAGGCCCCATTGTAGAAGAAAGAACAGTCTTTCTTATAAATTGTCCTTTGACGCCAGCCGGTTTCATTTGCAAAATCTGCTTTATAGCGGAAATTACGTTTTCCCTGAGTTTCTCATTGTCGAAACTCCTCTTTCCCACTGGTATATGAATGTTTCCTGTTTTATCAGTTCTGACTTCTATTCTTCCTTTCTTGAATTCTTTAACAGCCTCTGCCACTTCTTGGGTAACCGTTCCTGATTTTGGGGACGGCATCAAACCTCTTGGCCCGAGTATCTTTCCAAGTCGCCCTATAACTCTCATCATATCCGGTGTTGCTATTGCAACATCGAAGTCGAGAAATCCTTCCTTTTCTATCTTCTCCACCAAATCTTCGGCACCAACATAATCTGCACCGGCTTCTTGAGCTTCTTTTGCTTTTTCACCCTTGGCAAATACCAAAACTTTCACTTCTTTTCCTGTACCATGAGGAAGAGTGATGGTTCCCCTTACGTGTTGATCCGGTCTCCTGTAATCTATCCCTGTCTGTATATGGAGTTCTATCGTCTCATCAAACTTCGCGGTGGCCGTCTTTTTAACGAGTTCTATCGCTTCATCCAGATCGTAATATTTAGTTCTATCTACCATTTTTTTTGCTTCCAAATATCTCTTGGAGTGCTTCGGCATTGCGCCTCCTCCTTTCCTTTTACATCAATCCACCACTTCAATTCCCATACTTTTAGCTGTTCCTTCTATTATCCTCACAGCAGCTTCGAGATCGTTAGCGTTCAAATCTGGCATCTTAATTCTAGCTATTTCTTCGATTTGTTTTCTTGTAACCTTTCCCACTATCTTTCTTTTTGCTTCAGAAGATCCTTTCTCTATGCCGGCAGCCTTTTTTAAAAGGAAAGAAGCGGGTGGTGTCTTGATAATAAAGGTGAACGATTTATCCTCGTACACAGTGATGACAACAGGAAGTATCATACCAACCTTATCTGCCGTTTCTGCGTTGAACCTCTTACAAAACTCCATGATGTTAACACCATGCTGCCCCAATGCGGGACCAACAGGAGGTGCCGGCGTAGCTTTCCCTGCAGGCAGTTGCAATTTGATCTGGGCTGCTACCTTCTTAGCCATACTAACAAACCTCCTTTGTGTGGTACGGAAAACTCCTCCCACAACTTATCACTCGATTTTCTCAACTTCTGAAACGTGAAGCACAACAGGTGTTTCCCTTCCGAAAATGGTCACATTGACTTTCAATTCTTGCCTTTCTGGATCTATTTCCTTTATAACACCAGCAAAATCCTCGAAGGGTCCACTTATTATTTTCACGGTATCTCCCACTTTGAACCCCATTTCCACTTTCACAGGTTTCTTCTTTTCTTCGTACTCTTCAAGTCCCGCCAATCTGAGAATAGGTCTTATCTCTCTGTCTTTGACAGGAATTGGTTGTCCTCCCGAGCTCACGAATCCCATCACGTAAGGCACCGAGCGGACAAAATTGTAAGCTTCGTCGTTCATGATCATCTCTATGAAAACGTATCCAGGAAACAACTTTCGTCTCTTCGTTTTGTAGATTCTGATCTCTTTCCTAGTGGGAAAATCAACCACTTCTACCCTACCTGAAACTTTCGCAAAGAACTTCCGAGCTTCTGCCAACATTTCACCTTGCTTCACTTCTTTTCCCTTCTTCACCTTGTTTTTGTCAAAGACATCTTTGGGTATGTAGTAGACATCCTGCTCTCCGTCAGCTGTTTGAACAACCACTTTTTTCATTCGTTCAATTTCAACAATTCTTCCATCGAGTTCGCAGATATATTCCTCATCTTTGGAAAGGGGTAAGCCTTGCTTCACTTTGGTTCCCACTTTTAATCCCGATTCAATGCCAGAAGATTCTGGTATATAGTAAGTCTTTGTATATTTTCTATCCATCGTTTCTATCACGATTTTCCGCACGTTTTTTACTTCGATAATCACACCGGCTCTCCTGACATAGATAGGCGGTTCTTCAGCTATAAGATCACCCTTGTTTACATCTTTACCGTTGTTAACATGCAATTTGGCTTTGGGGGAGAGAATGACTCTCTCAGAAGGACTTGTGGCATCTAAAACTATCTCTTCAGGAATCACAATCCTACCGACAAAATTCCTGATCCCTGTAGCCTCTATTTTTCTCTCGATGTTTTCCTTAACTTTTTCTTCATATCCCGACATGGTGATTATTATGTACCATCTTTTCCTCATACCTCAACCACCTTATCCTATTCCAAGTGCTTTAAAAATGGCAGTCACGACTCCCGAAAAGATGAAATCGAGAATAAAAAAATAAAGACCTGTAACGACCAATATCACAAGTACAACACTAAAAGAAGTAAAGAGCTCCTTTCGGGAGGGCCAAGAAATTTTCTTTCCTTCAGCGATAACTTCTCTGAAGAATTTTCGAAGCTTTTCCATCTTCTGTGCCCCCTCAGTTCAAAAAATGGCAGGGCCGGCAGGACTCGAACCCGCAACCACCGGTTTTGGAGACCGGCGCTCTACCAATTGAGCTACGGCCCTGCAATTACGCTTTTGTTTCGGTGTGAACAGTATGAGTATTACACTTCGGGCAATATTTTCTAAGCTCCAACTTTGCTCTTTTTTCCTTGTTCTTTGTTGTGTAGTAATTCTTGTTACCACACTTGGAACATTTCAAAGCTACCAACACTCGCATGTTGTTTCACCCTTCCTTTAAAAGATACTGGTGGTGGGGGGAGGATTTGAACCTCCGAAGGCATTCTGCCAGCGGATTTACAGTCCGCCCCCTTTGGCCACTCGGGCACCCCACCATTGAAGTTTGTCGTGGAGCCAGCGGTGGGACTCGAACCCACAACCTACTGATTACAAATCAGTCGCTCTACCGGTTGAGCTACGCTGGCCCATTCGTCTTTTCGATGACCACGTTTTTCATGGCGGCGGTGGGACTCGAACCCACGACACGGTGATTATGAATCACCCGCTCTCGCCGCTGAGCTACGCCGCCCAGGACCGTTCAATAATTTTACTATCACCCTTTTTCTTTGTCAACCTCATTCTAACTTGAGGAATATAAAAAATGTGTTAAAATAATAAGGAGAGCAAAGCTCTCCTTATATTTTGGATCTGGTGGGCTCGGGAGGATTCGAACCCCCGACCACCCGGTTATGAGCCGGGCGCTCTGCCAACTGAGCTACGAGCCCATCCCGGTAGTACATTATATTCTAACACAACCACCTTGTCAAGGAGTGTGATGCACATGAGAAGGGACCCCATTAAAGAAATGCTTGTGAAATATCCTAGGATACTCGTCATAAAAGCTGCGTTGAAGATATTAAAAAACGGTAGCAAGATAGATAGAGAGAAAATCGAAAAAACCATCGTCAATATTATGTCAAAAAAAGAGGGCTGAGATCTCGGCCCTCTTTTCTGATTCATTTTTCCCCCTCAAATATCAGATGCTCAACGTTCATATTGTTATATGTTAGTATTGTAACAGATGATACCAAGGGAAGGGAGGTCTCAAATGAAGCTCCCTGTTTTGGATAAAGGATTCGTCGAATTGATAGACATGATGGGAAATGATCTTTCCGCTGTGCGTGCCGCTCGTGTATCATTCAACATGGAATTGAAGGATGAAAAAAGAGACAAGCATCTCGTTGAATACCTTATGAAGCACGGGCATGAATCCCCTTTTGAACACATTGTCTTCACCTTCCATGTAAAAGCTCCTATCTTCGTTACCAGACAGTGGTTCAGACATCGGATAGCTTCCTACAACGAGTTGAGCGGAAGGTATTCGAAACTTTCATACGAGTTTTATATACCTTCGTCAAAACGTTTTGAAGGATACGATATAAAAGTTTCCCCAGAAGAAATAGTGAGAAAAATATCAGGAATTGTAGACAAAGCTTACAAGATGTACACGGAACTATTAGAAGAGGGCGTTCCAAGAGAAGTCGCAAGAATTGTGTTGCCTTTAAACCTTTACACCCGATTTTATTGGACCGTGAACGCTAGAAGTTTGATGAACTTCTTAAATTTGAGGGCAGATTCCCATGCTCAATGGGAAATCCAGCAGTACGCCTTGGCCATTGCCAAAATTTTCGAAAAGAAGTGTCCCTGGACTTTCGAAGCTTTCCTTAAGCATGCTTATAAAGGAGATTTGTTAAGGGAGGTACGAACATGAAAAGGAAGCTCTTCACGCTGATCGTTTTTACAATTTTCAGTGTTTCTGTTATGGCCATTTACATTTCCGAGGTTAAATTCGAGGGATTGAACGTACTCAAGCCAGAGTTCATAACGGAAAAAGTGGGAAAATTGTTCGGGGAAGTCACATCAAATGAGATTCAAAATTATCTCAAAAAGATCTTCAATTTGGGCTATTTTTCCAGCTTGACCCCTTCTTTCGAACCATCAGATCTTGGATACAAGTTGGTTGTAAGTTTGAAAGAAAACCCCCTGGTTGAAGATTGGAAACTCGAAATAGAAGGTCCTGGTTTGATCGATAAAAAGGAGCTTGAAAAACTTGTTAAAATTGAAAAAGGCATGCCCTTGAACACAAATTCACTGAAGGAAAGCTTCGAAGCGATTAGGAACAAATACAATGAAGCTGGGTATTTTCTCGTTGAGATAAACGGAAACTTTGAAGATGGAATCTACAAAATTCTCGTAAAAGAGTACGCACTTTGGGATATTGTTTTCAACGGTGAAACAGATGGTCTGGACATAGTATCCATCTTGTCGAAGGCAAAGATAAAGACTTTGAGAGATTATTATTCTTCTTCTCCATTAGTTAGATTTTTCACCATGAGCAAAAAAGATTTTTACCCCACGTATTCAGAAATAAGCAATTTTATTTCCATTTTGAACACTTATCCCTTCTTCTCTGAAAAAACGTCCGTGGATTTCAAAAAAACCACGGTAAAAGATATAGAAGAAAAAAATGTGGTAATCATGGTCGTTAATGTGGTTCAAAGGAAAATTTTTGAAGGAGAAAAAGTCTTCAAAGAATTCGTTTTTCTTGGAAACACCATCTTTACAGATCGAGAATTGTTACACGCATCCGGTTTGTCCTCCGAAGAAAAGTACACGAACTCTCAAATTCTACTTGCCATGAATAGGATTGTCGATTTTTATAACAAGAACAACTATCCATACGTTTGGGTTGAAGCGAGAGTGGAAGACAGCAAACTCATCTTCAACGTTTATGAAAAATACGTTCGTTCGGTGAAGATAGAAGGTTTAAAAAGAACAAAACCTTACGTGGTAGAGAATCTGGTTGCCGTGAAAGAAGGAGAACCATTGAACAGAGAAAAAATCTCCCTCACCTATTCTTATTTGCAGAATAGCGAATATTTTGACGCAGTGAATATCTACCCACAGTTTTCTACCACAGCTACACAAGTTGATGTCGTGATCGATCTGAAAGAGTCGGAGAAAACACGAAATTTTATTGGTGGTATTGGATGGACCATGCCCAAAAAAGGTGAATGGTGGGAAGGTTTTTCAGGCAGCGCAAAAGTCTCCATGGTGAATACCTTTGGATACGGGGAATCTTTCTCCCTTGATGTAAATCTCGGGTTCACTGAAAGAAGCATTGAAGGAAATTTCAAAATCCCCGTTAAGTACGAAATTCCCATGAATATCGAATTTGGGATAGGATATACGAACTACGCTACTGGAAGTGGAACAGATACGATCAACATGAAGAGTGTGGTATCAACGCTTCCATACAAGGGTCATTCCTTTGGAATAGGATTCCTTTACGAAAAATTCCTCACTGAAGAAAGCAAAGGAACTCTTGCAGCACTTTTTAAATACAAGTACAACACGAAGAATTCTGCCATACTTCCAACAAAAGGTTACTTTTTGTCTCTCGATCTAACTCGTGCGGGACTTCTTAATCTAAATGAGCAGAAATATTGGAAAGCAATTCTTTCAGCACAAGCGTACTATCCTGTCTTCGAAAGTCTTTTCTGGAGTTTCAGAGGAATAGGCGGTGTCGTTTATAATGAAATTGGAACTGAACTTCTTGAAGTATCAGGACAGTACGCGGTACGTGGTTATAACTACTTTGAGACGAAAAAGATGTTCAAACTTTCAGCAGATTTGAATTGGATTCTACAGAGAGAAAACGTTCCAGTAGTTACAGGATTGTTCTTCGATTACGGTGGTGTGGAAGAAGGAAGTATGAGGTACCTCTCCTCTGCAGGAATAAAACTTGATCTCGTCGTACCGCTCTTTGGAAGTATTGAAATTGGAGGAGCTTACAAATTTAACGAAAAAGACTGGCAGTTTTACTTTCTCATGGGAAGTTGGTGAGGAGGGTGTGTAGGTGAAAAAGATCGGCATCATAGGTGGTGGACAGTTGGGGAAAATGATGAGTCTTGAAGCGAAGAAGATGGGGTTTTATGTAACAATACTCGATCCTACTCCAAAAAGTCCGGCTGGACAAGTTGCAGATGAACAGATTACTGCAAACTTTTTCGATTCGGAAAAGATAGAAAAACTGGTGAGAAATGTCGACGTCACCACCTATGATCTCGAACACATAGATATCAAAACCTTGAAAAGATTGTACAATGAAGGTTATGAGATCCATCCTTCACCATACATCTTGGAGATAATACAAGACAAATTCGCCCAAAAGGAATTCTTGAGATCCAAAGGTATACCGGTTCCCAGATACAAGTTGGTAACAAACTTGGAAAAAGACGTCGAAGAGTTTAGTTTCCCTGTCGTTCAGAAAGCAAGAAAAGGAGGCTACGATGGACGAGGGGTATTCGTGATAAAGAACAAAGCAGATATTGAAGAAGCTCTAGTGGGCGAAACCTACCTTGAGGAGTTTGTCCCTATAGAGAAAGAAATCGCTGTAATGGTGGCAAGAAACAAAAAAGGTGAAGTTAAATGTTATCCAGTAGTTGAAATGTTCTTTGATGAAGAAGCCAATATTTGTGATACAGTAATTGCACCTGCAAGAATTGAAAAAAAATTTGAAAAAAGAACAAAGGAAATAGCAACTTCCATTGTAGAGGCTTTCGAAGGTATTGGCGTTTTTGGAATCGAAATGTTCCTCACTAAAAACGGAGAAATTCTGGTGAACGAAATCGCTCCTCGGCCCCACAACTCAGGACATTACACAATAGAAGCGTGTGTCACAAGCCAATTTGAACAGCACATAAGAGCAATAATGAATCTTCCGCTCGGTTCAACAAAACTCCTCACTCCTGCTGTGATGGTCAACCTTCTTGGGGAAAAAGATTACCACGGAACACCTAAGTTGATTGGGCTCGAGAATGCTCTTGAGATAGAAGGACTTTCTCTCCACTTCTATGGAAAAAAAGAGACTAGACCCTTTAGAAAAATGGGACATTTTACGGTAGTCGATGATAATGTAGAAACAGCTTTAGAAAAGGCTTTAAGGGCAAAAAAAATTTTAAAAGTGGTTTCAGAGGAGGTTTCATCATGCCGAAAGTAGGAATCATCATGGGAAGCGATTCAGATCTTCCCGTTATGAAAGCAGCGGCAGAGATTTTAGAAGAATTTGGAATAGACTATGAAATCACTATCGTCTCCGCTCACAGAACTCCGGATCGTATGTTTGAATACGCAAAAACGGCCGAGGAAAGAGGTATAGAGGTCATCATTGCAGGAGCGGGCGGTGCAGCCCATCTTCCTGGAATGGTTGCAAGTCTCACACATTTGCCAGTCATAGGAGTTCCCGTCAAGACTTCTACGTTGAACGGCTTGGATTCACTTTTCTCCATTGTTCAAATGCCAGCTGGGGTTCCAGTTGCCACTGTCGCAATAAACAACGCGAAGAACGCGGGAATCCTCGCGGCATCCATTCTAGGAATCAAATACCCAGATGTGGCTGCAAAGGTTAAAGAATACAAGAAAAAGATGAAAGAAAGAGCCTTACAAAAGGCGAAAAAATTGGAAGAGTTAGGTCACAGTAAATATCTTGAAGAAAAAGATTGAGATTTGTGATAAAATTAACTTGGAAAGAGAGTTCCACCTGAGGTGAAGGGATTCCGACACCGAGGGGGAACATGCCCCTTCGGTTTATGAAGGGGATTTCTTTTTATGGGGTGATAGTATGAGACTTCCGGATGCAGGGTTCAGAAGGTATATAGTAGTTGCTGGAAGAAGAAACGTTGGAAAATCATCTTTTATGAACGCACTTGTAGGGCAGAATGTATCCATAGTGAGCGATCACGCAGGAACAACAACAGATCCTGTCTACAAATCGATGGAGTTGTATCCTCTCGGACCCGTTACACTGGTCGACACACCGGGTTTGGACGATGTAGGAGAACTGGGACGACTCAGAGTAGAGAAAGCTCGAAGGGTATTTTATCGAGCAGATTGCGGAATACTAGTGACGGACAGCGAACCAACGCCTTACGAAGATGATGTCGCTGAACTCTTCAAAGAGATGGAAATACCCTTTGTGGTTGTGATAAACAAGATAGACGTACTGAAAGAAACAGCCGAAAGACTGAAAAAAAATTATGAAGATCGGTACAGAGTGAAAGTGCTTCTCGTTTCTGCTTTGGAAAGAAAGGGATTCGAGGACATTGGAAAAGTACTCTCGGAAATCGTACCAAACGACGAAGAGTTGCCCTATCTTGGCGATTTGATAGACGGTGGCGATTTGGTTATCTTGGTTGTTCCGATAGATCTTGGAGCACCAAAAGGGAGACTCATCATGCCCCAGGTACACGCGATAAGGGAAGTTCTGGACAGAGAAGCAATCGCTCTGGTGGTGAAGGAAAGAGAACTCAGATATACGCTAGAAAATATAGGAATGAAGCCGAAACTTGTGATAACAGATTCCCAAGCAGTGATGAAAGTTGTATCTGACATACCAGAGGATGTTGAGCTCACCACATTTTCTATTGTAGAATCGCGCTACCGTGGTGATCTTTCTTACTTCGTCGAAAGCGTTAAAAAGATAGAGGAACTTGAAGACGGAGACACAGTGGTCATCATGGAAGGTTGCACGCACAGACCTTTAACCGAAGACATTGGGAGAGTCAAAATACCGAGATGGCTCGTGAATCACACAGGTGCTCAACTGAACTTCAAAGTAATAGCAGGAAAAGATTTCCCAGATGCTGAAGAACTTGAAGGCGCGGAATTGATTATCCACTGTGGAGGATGCGTTTTGAATCGCACGTCGATGATGAGAAGGGTGAGGATGGCAAAAAGACTGGGTATTCCTATGACTAATTACGGTGTAACTATCTCTTACCTACACGGGGTTTTAGACAGAGCTATTCGTCCATTCAAACGGGAAGTGGAAGTATGAGAAAAGAAAGAGACTACCTTGGAGAACTCGAAATAGAAGAAGACGTCTACTACGGAATTCACACGAAAAGAGCCTTGATGAATTTCCCTTCAACGGGTGAAAAGATAGATAGAGAATTCATTTGGGCCTATTTCATGGTGAAAAAGGCGTGTGCCCTCCTAAACATGGAATTAGGTTATCTGGAAGAAAGGGTAGGGAAAGCTATCGTTCAGGCATGCGACGAGTGGGAAACTTTGAAAGACTACATAGTAGTGGATCCACTCGCTGGTGGTGCAGGAACGTCGGTAAATATGAACATAAATGAAGTAATCGCAAACAAAGCAACCGAGATCTTGGGGGGGAAAAAAGGAGAGTACATTGTCGATCCTCTGATGCATGTAAACCTGCATCAGTCCACAAATGATACCTTTCCAACGAGTGCCAAGATTGCAGTCATCGTAAAGCTGAGAAAACTCATAGACGAAGTGATAAAACTTCAGGAGAAAATCCAAGGAAAAGAAAAAGAATTCTACACTATCAGAAAACCTGGAAGAACCCAACTTATGGATGGTCCTCCCATCATGTTGGGTCAAGAATTTGGAGCATTCGCAGATGCTTTGGCGAGAGACAGATGGCGGCTCCATAAGGTTGAAGAAAGGATCAGGAGCGTGAACATAGGAGGTACTGCTATAGGAACAGGCGTTGGCGCACCGAAGGACTACATCTTGAAGATCGCAGAAAAGGTCAGAGAAGTAACAGGAGTGAAAATTGCTAAGGCAGAGAATCTGATAGATGCCACACAAAATTGGGATGTCTTTGCGGAAGTACATGGTCTACTCAAATCTCTCGCCGTCAACTTGTACAAGATAGCGAATGATATAAGGCTTCTGGGAAGTGGTCCAAATACCGCTATAGGAGAACTCCTCCTACCCGCAGTACAAGCAGGGAGTTCGATCATGCCTGGAAAAGTAAATCCCGTTGTACCAGAGTACGTGATGCAGCTTTGTCACTCGGTATTTGGAAACGATGCTGTTTTGAATCACGCGTGCGCTCTTGGAAATCTCGAACTCAACCAATTCGCACCTCTCATAGTCCATCTCACTTTAAAATCTCTGTCCTTTCTGACCAATTCTTGCAAGGCTTTGGCGAGTTACATAGTTAAAATAGAGGCGAACAAAAAACGTTGTGAAGAGAATCTTTTAAGGTCAATTTCGAACCTCACACCTTTAATAAATATCTTTGGGTATGATTCTGTTTCCAAAGCTATAAAAAAGGCAAATTGGAACATTCAAGAAGCTTTGAAGATGCTTTCCAAAGAAAAAAACATCCCGATCGAAGAAATTCTAAAGAAGCTCAATTTGAAAAAGATGACCGGACTTGGTTATTCCTTGTAAAAATAATCTACGAGCTTTTCGTAAAGGTACTGATACTCCTTGTAAAGCTCATCGTACCTATTGTTTACTTCTGTTTCTACCTTGAAAACTTTTCTCACCTTAAGATGATTCGCCAAAAAGTCCTCGACGTTTTCTCCGAAAGATTTCAAAGCCATAACATACGCTCCGAAGGCTGATGGATTATTTATGTTCGTCACCACGATATCTTTCCCTAAGATATTCGCCAGAAGTTGAACCCATTCTGGTGCGGAAGTGAAACCACCTGTGGCAACGATTCTCTTTGGCTCAACTTTTCCTACTTTCGTTACTGCGTTGTATATATCTTTTATTCTGAAACAAATTCCCTCGAGTGCTGATCGAGCTATGTCACATCTTTTGTGTGATGAAGATAAACCCACTAGAACTCCACGGTACCTTTCACGCCAGTGAGGAGCTCGTTCTCCATTGAGAAAAGGCAAGAAAATTAATCCATTCGCTCCAATAGGAGATTTCATAGCTGTCCTCACAATCTCATTGTAATCTTCAAATTTCATAATATCTTTGAGCCACATCAGCACTATTCCTCCATTGTTTATTGCACCTCCTAAAACGTAGCTCTTTTCATCTATCAGATAACACCATGTCGAGATTCCTTCTCGATCTATGACGGGTTTGTCTAAAACTACTCGGAATGCTCCACTTGTTCCTATGGTTACGGTGGCGGAATCTGAAGTCATGGCGTTCACTCCTACATTCGTCATCACACCATCGCCACCACCGAGAACAAAGAGAACATCTTTAAAGCCCAACTTTTTCGCAATAGTTTCCTTCATCCTTACTCGCCCGTAAGGTGACAATATTATCGGTAGTTCATCTCTACTCACACCGAGTATCTCGAGAATACTATCGTCCCAGTCGAGACTGTGGATATTCATAATCCCAGTGCCGGAAGCAAGTGACAATTCTTCTACGAACTCCCCCGTCAATTTCTGCAAAATGTAAGACTTTATAGAACAGAACCTCTTGGCTTTTGAATTTTTTTTCATCCAAAGTATCTTCGAAGGCCAATACATAGGATGAAGGGGACATGCAGTTTTTTCGTAGAAAAACCGAACACCGTATCTTTTCTCGAGTTCTTCCTTTTCCTTGTAAGATCGACGGTCTGCCCAGTTGAGAAGAGGGGTTACGGGTTCAAAATCTTCATCAAGTCCGAGTATGCTATGAAAAACAGAACTCAAACCAACGTACAAAACATCGTCCTCTTTTGGAACCCGCTCCAGAAGCTTAAGAGTAGCGGACAGTATTTCGTTGGGATTTTGTTCTACTGCTTCAGGTGAAGGAAAGAAAATTTTATAAGATTCTTTCAAGATTTCCCAATTACCATTACGTTCAAAGAGAAGGCGTGCGCTCTCTGTTCCTATATCGATAGCAACGATCATCTTCTCCTCTCCTTCAAGTCGTAAAGGTACTTCCCACCCGGCTCTATCCAAAGAGAATACTCATCCATAAAGTCTTCTTTCCTTATTTTCGAAGGATCCATATATCCTAAATTCACTGCTTTACATTCATCTTCAGGGATGGATGTTGCAAGTATCACATCGAATTCAAAATCCTCTTTTCCCGTTTCGGGATCGAACACGCCTGCTCCTCTAACGTTGATCACATGTGCCGCAACGTTTTTGTTGAAATCAGGATGTTTCTTCAAGTACCATTTTACGTAATCTTTACAATGGTATCCGATCTCCCTGATCCATTTGTCCATCTGTGGATTGGAGTGGAACTTCTTGATATGAGGAGCGTAAATTATGATTTGTCCGCCTTTGGCCATCACTCCAGGTCTTTGAAGCTTGTAGGAACCCTTACCGGCTGTCCACACTTCGTCGTATTCTTCACCTATCACCTGAACTGCTCTTTTGAGAGAACGATCCAAGTATTTCACGTGAAGCTTTGCGCTGAGTTCACATGCCTTCTCATAAGCCCTCAGAAATCCTTCATATCCTTCGTCAATGTAAAGTGCTCTGGGAATCACTTCTTCTTCTTCCTCGTACACCATATTCAGGGTGAAAGACCTGATTTTTATCTTTTGAAAAACCAATTCAGATGCACGATTTATTATTTTCCTCGCCGGGTTGTCTACCGTCCCTATCAACCTTGGGATCCCTATGAGAACTGCAGCCCAATGAAAGGTGTCAACCACCTCGGGACTCGCGATTCCAGGTATGACTATCTTCAATCCTCCAGAAAATCCTGTAGATTCGTGTGGAACCGTCCCATTGATGAAAAAGATCACATCGAAATCCTCAAAAAGCATCTTATTCACCTTTACAGGTATTTCTTCCTCCAAATCTCCTTCTGTCATCTCCGAAACAAAATCTGGTGAAAGAGATCCAACGAATTCCAATGCTTCTGGATTGAAGAACTCGTGGTTGTGAAAGAAAACTCCTCTCTCGTATTTGGATATTCCCAGCTTTTTTTCGAACTCCTCAACTGTCATTGCTCTGTGTGTACCACTCGCATTGAGTGTATGAAATTCTTCTATTCCTTTCTCGAGGAGCAACTTGTACAGATTTCTAGCTATCAGGTTCGTGAAATCTACTCTTGTATAATCGGTATGGATAACCAGAACCCTTTTGATTTTTCCTAAATCCTCAACAAGCTTTACTAAACCTTCCGTTATTTTTTCTTCCGTAAGAGGTTCACCTTCTAAATACACAGTCACACTCTCACCCCTTCAATTTGCAGTCCAACCACCGTCGACAAATATGATTTGTCCCGTTATATACCTAGACTCTTCTGAGGCAAGAAAGACGGCAACACCCTTCAAATCTTCGGGAACGCCCGTTCTTCCCAACGGTATTCTCTTCAGCATGTACTCTACTTTCTCCGGATCGTTGAATACTTGCTCTGTCATTTTTGTTTTGTACCACCCGGGAGCAATGGCATTCACTCGTATTCCGTACTTTCCCCATTCTTTCGCGAGAGCTTTTGTCAACGAGGCCACTCCTCCTTTCGATGCCGCATAAGCAGCTATGTTTGGCATAGTAACCTCTTCAACGGTGAGAGAACCTATGTTTATTATCGAAGGATTATCGGATTTTCTGAGTAGTTTGAAAGTTTCTTTACACACGTAATAAGTTCCCAAAAGGTTCACAGCTATCACTCGTTCGAATTCCTCTATCGGAAACTTTTCCGCTGGATATCGTTTGTTTATTCCTGCCGCGTTGACCACAGTATCTAGTTTCCCAAACTCCTCTTCAACGATTTCTATCAATTTTTTCACATCCTCGTATTTAGAAACATCACACTCGTAAGCTTTCGCGATTACTTTGTATTCCTTCGATATTCTTTGAGCGGCTTCCACTGCTTCCTGAAAATTTCTGCTCACTAACAAAACAGTACTCCCTGCTTCTGCCAAACCTTGAGCGATTCCAAATCCCAATCCTCGAGATCCCCCCGTTATGAGTGCCGTTCTTCCTTTCAAATCGAACACTTCAATTACCTCCCAAAAGAGTTACATGCTTTTTAATATGGTTGGCAACTATTTCGTAGAAGAGTTCTTCATTCTGTTCGAGTGTTTCGAACAGCGCTTTTTTCAAAGATATATCACGAAGAACTGAACCGTAAGTGACGTGAAGTATCTGTCTCACATTGCTATCTTCAAAAAGTTTCGGGAGATCTTCATCCTTCACTTCATCGATATCAGGAGCTTTTGAAAGATCAGCTGAAATGTGATAGGACTTCCTGTCTTCTTCGAAATGATTAACGGCACATTTGAATATCTCACGGAACAATGAAGGTTTCACAATGGAAACAGTTTTTATAGCTTCCAAATAACTCGTACCAGCTGTTTTCACATGAAAGAGACCATCAGTTGCTGCAGAAAAGATAGGATACACAGAGAATTTGTCGCTGCCAGAATGAAGGGATAATTTGTATCCACCAAACATTCTAGAAATCTCCGCATGCATCTTTATCTCTTTTTCGAACAATGCAAGATCTCCTTTGTAGTCCACTCCTTTTTCCCACTCGCCAATGAACCTAAGAGCAAGGTTTGTAAACTCAACTTTTTTCCGCCTCAGCTCCTCAACCACGAAAATATGAAACAAAGGACTTGTAGGTGTTTCAGTTTCATCTACGGAAACCTCCAAATCAAAATCGGAAATTTCGTCCTTCAATATTTGATACATCATGCTCACATATACCACTGCATCGTAATAAACCAAAGCAGCATCTCTTAAGTTTTTTTCATCGAATTCGACTTTTTCTTTCACTACGGTGTATTTTTTTCCAAGGTAGATCTTGTCCAGACGCTCTTTTTTCAGGATGTTCTCAAATATCGCATTCTTTTCTTTTTCATCTAGTCTGGAAAGGTTTCTCACATGATCCGAAGGATCCAACGTGAACATTGAGAACCCCTCTCTCGCTGCAGCAATTAGATCCTCTTCCTTTTTGATGTGATCTGCATCTGCCCCAAAACTTTCACTGAAGCCTTCTTGGAAAACACCCCAGGTGGCATCATCCAGAACATCTCTCCAGTTCCTTCCAGTCCTTTCGTTTTCTCTTACAGACTGTTGTGCAAACACAGGAAAGAGCCCAGAATCTTTCAAAGCCCTAACGTGAGCAGGCGTGGTGATACCAAGTCTGTCTCCAGTTCCAAAAGAAGGCTTCAAACCTATAGGTACAGGTTTCAAATCGGAAAAGTACGTTTTCAAAACTTCTAGGTTTTCGTGATTTTTTCTACAGAAGAAGAATCTTTTATCCTCTATCTTATGTTCTTTAAAGAAAGAAAGACCCTCAGGAGCTTTTTCACCAGCAACGATGAGCAATTTTCCTTCCTCTCCTTTCGCCAGGAAGAAGGAAAAACCGGATTTTTCTCTATACGATTTTTCATAAACTTCATAACCTCTTCCAAAATGCTCTCTGAAGGCTTTCAAAACCATATTCTCACCCTTTCTCATAAAGGTACAGATTCCTCAAGGTTTCCCGCTCAACGTTCTTTAGATGTTCTTTCAGTTTATCGATAGCCCCTTCTTTGTCTCCTTGAAGGATTTTCTGAACGAGTTCTTTATGTTCCTCGTTTGAAACGGTGTACCTTTCATTGAGGTGTCTCACAAGATCTATTCGATCCCAGATCTTCTCGTAAAGAGAAATTATTAGCTCGTTCTTCGAAGCTCTTATGAAAAGCTTGTGAAGCCTTTTATCGGAATCATCGAAAAGATCTCTTCTTGAACTCCTTTCTACTTCTTCTATCTCTTCCTTTATCGTTCTGATTTCTTCTGAAGATGCTATCCTTTCAAAATAGTTATCAAGGCAAAAAACTTCCATCATGAGTCTCGTTTCTATGGTTTCCATTATGAATTTTTCATCAACTTCGGTGACAAAAAAGCCGACCCTTGGAACCACTCTCACAAGACCTTCCGAAGAAAGCTGAAGAAGGGCATCCCTCACCGGCGTAAAACTTATCCCGAGTTTTTCGGAGAGTTCTCTTACGTTGAGCTTTTCTCCCAATCTTAACTCGTGATTCAAGATCATTTCTTTCAAAAGATTGTATACTTTCGTTCTTACAAGATCCACTTCTATTTTTTTCATACTATCTCTCCTTCCTCCCAATCGATGTGAAATACTCCTTCTTTGTCGATTCTTTGAAACATATGTGCTCCAAAGAAATCTCGCTGAGCTTGTATGAGATTTGCCGGGAGCTTTTCTTCGGTCATACTCATGAAGTAATTGTAAGCGGAGCTCATAGCAGGTACGGGGATCTCATTATCTACGGCCATTCTTAGAACTCTTTTCAAAGAATCTAGACGATCTTCTAACAAAGAAATCATTTCTTTGCTTCCCAACAAATACGCGTTGTTATAAGATACATGCTTTCTTATCGTATCTATCAATCTCGCTCTGATGATACATCCACCTTTCCAAATTCTTAGAACTTCTGGAAGATCGATGTTATAGTTGAATTCCTCTGATGCCTCCGCTATTAACCACATCCCCTGAGAAAAAGCTGCCAACATGGCAAAGAAGAGAGCATTTTCAAGATCCTTTATCAGATTGTCACTTTTTTGAACGGTGTTTCTTTTTTTATTATACAATTTCGAAAGTTTGACTCTTTCATTTTTGAAATGAGAAATGATTCTTTCAACCACGGCAAGATTTATCGAGGGAGTAGGAATTCCAAGATCTAGAGCTGCTTGTGATGTCCATTTCCCAGTTCCTTTCTGCTCCGCCTTGTCCAAGATCACATCAACCATCGGCCTTCCCGTTTCTTCATCTTTCTTTCTCAAAATTTTGTAAGTTATCTCTATGAGAAATGAGTTGAGTTCCCCTTTGTTCCACTCTTCGAAAATCTGCGACATTTCTTCAGGAACAAGTTTCATCACATCCCTCATAATATGATAGATCTCCGCGATTGCTTGCATGATGGTGTACTCTATTCCATTGTGGACCATTTTCACAAAATGGCCTGCTGATCTTTCTCCAACGTAGGTGCAACAAGGTCCATCATCCGTTTTAGCAGCGATCTTGAGAAGGATCTCTTCGACCAATGCGTAGGCCTCTTTGCTCCCACCAGGCATCAAAGAAGGCCCATGAAGGGCTCCGCGTTCACCACCAGAAACTCCCATTCCAAGAAAGAGAATCCCTTTCTTCGAGAGCTCCTCGTATCTTCTTTCTGTATCCATGTAATGAGAGTTCCCCCCATCTATTATCAGGTCCCCCGGTTCCAGATACGGTAACAACTGTGAGATAGTGTCATCAACAGGTTTCCCTGCCTTTACCATCAAAATGATTTTTCGTGGCTTTTCGAGAGACTCAACAAATTTTTTGATGTCGTAATGAGCTTCTATTTCCTCGTTTCTAACGCGATTTTTCACAAACATTTCTGTTCTTTGCGCTGTCCTATTATAAACAGATACTTTATAACCTTTCCTTGCGATGTTCAAGGCAAGATTTTGTCCCATCACTGCAAGTCCTATGAGACCGATGTGTGATTTCAAGAACACCACCCCCTTATAAAAACAAAACGAGCATAGTGCTCCAGAAACACTATTTCATAAATTTGCTTCCCAAAAACATTGTAAACCATGGAACGTAAGTAACTAATAAAAGAACGATTATCATGGAAATATAAAATGGCCACATGGCTTTCACCGTTTTTTCTATGGTCGTTTTCCCTATTGCACAACCAACAAACAATGTGTTCCCAACTGGTGGAGTGCAAAGTCCTATAGATAAATTCAGCAACATTATGATTCCAAATTGGATCGGTGACCAACCAAGCTTTGTAACAATAGGTAGAAATATTGGTGTGGTTATTAAGATCAGAGGAGCCATATCCATTATCATTCCAAGAAGTAATAAGGTTAAGTTTATCAACAACATTAAAAGATACTTGTTAGTTGTCACACTCAAAAGCATTTGTGCAATCGTATGAGGTATTCTCAAATAAGCCATCAGATATCCAAAAGCAGATGCATTCGCTATCAAAAACAAAACCATGGCAATCGTTATGGATGCATTTTTGAAAACTGTTATTATTTTCCTAAAGTTCATAGTTCTATAAACAAAAACAGTTATTATCAATGCATAAACTGCAGCTATAACAGAAGCTTCTGTTGCCGTAAACACTCCAAATGCTATTCCCAGAATTATTATCAAAGCTGCCATTAATCCTAAGATCGAATCCCTCGTTATTTTCAGTGCCTCTTTGAATCCCACCTTTCCGGCTTTAGGATAATTTCGTTTTCTAGCTATAAAGTAAGCAACTATCATTTGCGACACTCCAACCATTATTCCTGGAATGTAACCTGCCATGAACAGTGCGCCTATAGAAACACCACCTGCAGCGAGGGAATAAATTATCATGTTATGACTTGGGGGAATGATGATTCCTTGTGTTGAAGAAGTTACGGTAACTGCAACCGAAAATTCTCTATCGTAACCTTCCTTTACCATCATAGGAATCAATAATGCCCCTATTGAGGAGGTATCTGCAACTGAAGATCCAGATACTCCCCCAAAAAACATACTTGCTACAATGTTCGTCATAGCAAGACCGCCTCTGATTCTTCCAACGAGTATTTTCGAAAATTCAACTATTTTCTCTGCTATTCCACCATCGGCCATTATTTGACCAGCAAGTATAAAGAATGGTATTGCTATAAGCGAAAATGCATTTATTCCTGCGCTCATTCTTTGAAACACTATCATTACCGGTATTCCTAAATAGTATGCGGTTAGGAATGCCGACAATCCGAGGGAAAAAGATATAGGCATTCCTACCATCATCGTTAAGAAAAATGTCGAAAGCAATACGGCAGTTCCCGCTGTTTCTCTAGAAACGTTTTGAACAAAAGGTAATCTCAAAAAGAATGAGACAAAAATAAATGCTAGTACAAAGATGGATATTAAAGTCAAAATGGTAGGAATTCGTATTTTCATTTTCTTCTCCTCCCGAAAACATCCACTGTTATTCTTATAAAAACACTGAATATTATTAGTATCCCACTTACCATCGCAGGAAGATACATCCACCAAACGGGAATTCCGGTTGCCGGCATTCTATTAGGTAACCTCACTGAAAGAATATAACTATATTTCGCCATTACGTATCCAAAACTCCCTATCAAAATCAAGACAATAAATTCCAAGGTTTTTTTAAACCATTCCGGAAGCAAATTCGTAAAAAGCTCCACCTTCATATGAATGCCACTTCGAACGCCAACCCCTGCTCCGAGTAAAGAAATCCAAATCATAATAAGAAGCGATATTTCTTCTGACCATGATGGAGGATTGTTGAATACATACCTTGCGATAACTTGATAAAAAATAATTACTAACATTGCAGCGAGGCCTATAACAGCAAAGTAAATTATCACTTTTTCTACAAGTTTTGATATTTTGTCTAGTATCTTCATTATTATTTCCTCCCTCGTTTATTATAGTAATCCGGGGGTTCTTTCCCCCGGATTACCTTGTGATAAACAAGGATATCATTTCACAGCTTGTATTTTCTCTATCAATTCTTTGTACTGCGGATATTTGTCATAAAGAGGCTGGACTGCTTTTTGGAACAACGAAACATCTGGATAGAATATTTTCGCACCACCTTCCTGAACAGCTTTAAGTGCTTCCTCTTCCCACTGTTTCCAGAGCAACTTTTCATACTCAACTGATGCTATAGCAGCCGTTTTGAAAATCAATTTTTCTTCTGGTGTCAATTTATCCCAAAGAACTTTTGAAACGAGGACCACTTCTGGTATCCTTGTATGACCATCCAAACTGTAGTACGGAGCTACTTCGAAATGTCTTGTTTCATAATAGCTTGGCGGGTTGTTTTCTGCACCGTCAATGACACCTGTTTGAAGTGCGGTATACACTTCTTCAAATGCCATTGGAACGGGAGATGCTCCCAGCACTTTCATAAGTTCAATCATGACAGGATTCTTCTGTACTCTTATTTTCAGCCCCTTGAGATCTTCAGGTTTGAGTATAGGCTTTTTCACTGTATAAAAGCTTCTGGCACCCGCATCATAGTAACAAAGACCAACAAGACCTACTTTCTCAAGACCTTTCAAGAGTTCTTCACCGATTGGTCCCTCCAAGACTTTCCACATATGCTCCGAATCTCTGAACAAATAGGGCATGGTAAGAACACCTATAGGTTCGTAGAAAGCAACTAGAGGTGAAACAGAAACTCTGTTGATATCGATTGCACCAAGTATCGTTTGTTCTATCGTTTCTTTCTCAGAACCAAGCTGGGCGCTGGGATAAACCTCTACCTTGTACTTTCCATTGGTCATTATCTCTATAACTTTTCCCATAACTTTCAGCGCTTCCACTGTGGGATAACCCTCTGCATGGTCGTCAGCTGCTTTCAAAATAATTGGATCGGCAAGAATGAATGTTGAGAAAAACATCAGGACCATCAACAAGATTGAAACGAACACGAACTTCTTCACAATAAACACCCCCTTGGACTAAGATATGTGACATATCACACCAGATATATTATATCGAAAAAGATGCATTATATTCAAGAATATACACTTTTAATGTTGAAAACCTATATTGGAGGCCGACGCTTTCTATTGCTTTTAGAAGATAAGATCCTTAACCATGGGATTGAGCCTCCAGATGTTCTAGAATGATAAAATGGAAACAGAATTTACCTCAAAAACGAGAATAGTTTGTTCGTTCAAACCTGAAGGAGGAATAGAAGTGCTGTCTACAACTTTCACAGCTATCTTGCCTTCTTTTTTTATCATTCTCATTGGATACACGGTGGGAAAAATTTTTTCACGAGAAGCCATGGGGCTTGCCTCTAAAATAGCAATCTGGGTCATGGTACCCACAGTGACGTTTACCTTCGTAAATGAGTTTACACCGAGTGTTTCTAATTTGAAAGACTTTGGTATAGGAATGGTGATCCTTTCTTTGTTTTTCTACCTCTACTCACGGTTCTTCAGGGAGAAGAAGGATCTCGTATTTGTAACCTCTGTCGCTAGTAACGCGGGATATCTAGGATATCCTATACTTTTATCTTTGTGGGGAGAAGAAGCACTTGCTTTGGGTGTCGTCTACGCTTTTTTAATAGTTCTTATGTATACCATCCTTCCCGCTTTTCTTGGAAAAAAGTTGGAATTCAAAAACCTCCTAAGGTTGCCGTACATTTATGTGTTGCCGATCGCTTTTTTAACAGGAAAATTGGGATGGCATTATAAGGATCTTCCTCCCTATATACTAAGCACAGTGCAAATGATCAAGGGATCAGCGATTCCCTATCTGCTTTTGTATGTAGGATTATCCGTTTCAAAAGTGAAGGTTGGTAAACACCTCCTAAAAATAGGAGCAACTATTATTTTCAATAAACTCGTCTTTGCACCACTGATTGCCTTAGGTTTTGTAGTGATTTACAAACTTAACGGTTTAGCAGGAAAAGTTTTTGTTTTGGAAACAGCTATGCCAGTAGCGGTAAACAGCGTAGTACTTTTGGCTGCTTTAAACGGCGACGATGAAACAGCAGGTTTCGGAGTAACCGTTACCACTTTTTTTGCAGTTTTCACTCTTCCCATATGGGCTATTATTCTAGAAAGCATCTTTATTTAGATTTTTTCGGTTTTTGCCACAACTTTTCATAAGATATCCCAGTTATTGCTTCACAAATTCCTTTAACATCTGCACTCACGGATGCCTTGCTTTCACCTTTCCTGAGTCTTTCTATTTCTGTCATTAAGATTTTGTGGATCTTAGGATTTATTTTAAATCTGAATGAGAAAAGTATACCAACGATAATCAAGGCAAGAGGAACAACTGCGGTCAAAATTTTCAATCCTAACAACGTTCTAGATGATTGAACTCCCTTAGGAACATATCCTATCAAATCAAGGGCGATGCCTATCGCGAAAAGTGCAAAAGCCTGCACAGATTTTCTTATGAAAGTCATCATACCAGAATACAACCCCGCTCTATTCTCCGAGGTTATCAATTCGTCAACATCCGCAACCATTGGAAGCATAGCCCAGGGTATCATAACACCTGCAGATAGTCCAGCTCCTATTACGATACTGTCAACAATTATCAGAAGGTTCGAAGAATTGGAAGGCATAAACGCAAGCATCAACATACCAAATCCCCACAAAGAAAGTCCTATCCTGTACGCCGTGGCACTTCCTAAAGAATTTGACAATTTTACGTATATGGGAAGAAACAGAATTTGAGTTAATAAAACTGCACCCATAACTACGGAAAACATATTCTCTTTGTTTAAATAGTAAGTCAAGTAATAAGCAAACAGGGCCATCATTATATCCATAGCCGTGTATGCAGAAATGTACATGGCAATGTGCACTCTAAAAACTCTGTTTTTGAAAACAGAAAGCACATTTCCAGATACTCTGGATGAAGAACCTTTCCTGTTTTCCCAGGTTCCGAGAAAAACGAATAGCCACGGAAGAGAGTAAATTATTCCGAATATCATTCCCATTCTGCTAAAACCTATTTTGGGATCAGGGGCTGAATCCACAATCATCTTTGGAAGGGTACCAGAAATAAGGGCAGAGATTTGAGAGAACATCATCCTTGCTCCGGAAAGTCTTGTCCGAACATAATAATCATCTGTCATATCAGTAATCAAAGCACTGTAGGGAACCATGACCATTGTGTAAACTGTTGAAAAGAATACATAAGCTAAAGAATAATAGATAAAAATAGAGAGCTGAGAACTTGAGACAAAAGGATACCAAAGGATGGAAAAGCTCACAAATATAGGAACAATTCCTATTAGAAAATACAAGCGCCTTCTACCAAAGCGTGACTTCGTGTTATCAGATATGTAACCCATTAAAGGATCTGAAACAGCATCCCAGATTTTCCCAATGATGATAACGAGTCCAGCTAGAGTAGGACTCAATCCTACTACATCCGTGAGGAAAATTAAAAAAAGAGTACCTATAACAATAAACGAACCCCCTCCAAATATATCTCCTAAACCGTAGAAAACGAGATTTTTGAATTTCACAGACTTCATATTTTCCCTCCCTTCCAAGCTGATTCGAAAAAATGAGGCTTTTTAAAACTTTTTATTATAATAATTCTTCCACGATTAGTATTATAAAAACATCATACTGAAACAACAAAATCAAAATATAATAAATATTTGTCAATAATCGGCCGTAATATTGTTTTCTTTGAAACATATCGTTAAAATCACACTTGACAAATTGGTATTACCAGATATAAAATATGAGCGTACAACTTCTCTACTAGGGGGGATCAGCATGAAGCGTTTCAGTGTGGTGATTCTTGCTTCTCTTTTGTTGGTCAGTGCGATAGCGTTTTCTTCAACGGTAAGAGTACTCCTTTGGGACGACGCTATGACCAGAGCTTTAAAAGCAGGTTTAGATGAGTTTGAGAGAAAAACGGGAATCAAAGTCGAACTCGAATTGGTACCAAGCGGTTCAATGCTCCAAAAAACACTTTTAAGTGTGACTCTTGAAAATTCGGATTATGATCTTGTCGCTGTGGATGAGCCTAACATACCGATGGTTGCACCTTTATTACTACCTCTCTCCGAATGGCCCTCTACAGATTATTATCCTCAGCCTGATATGAACGATATTATGCCTCTTGCACTCGAAGCGGGAAAATGGAAAGGTGAATTTATGGGCCTTCCTGTTAACGCAAACATATACGTATGGCTCACCAGAAAGGATATTATTGAAAAGTATAAGGATGAATTCAAAGCAGAATATGGTTACGAGATGAAAGTTCCAGAAACTCTTCAAGAACTCCTTGATATGGCCAAATTTCTTTCCAAGAAAGGCATATACGGATGGGCTCCATTTACAAAACCAACGGAGGGTAGTACTTGCGAAGCTATATGGATGTTCAGAAGTTTCGGAACAAAAGTTCTCGAAGTAACAGAAGATGGTTACAAAATAGTGCTTGACAAAGAAAAAGCAGTTCAAGCTATCGAGTTTTACAAAGAGCTTCTAAAATACGCTCCGAAAGGTGCTCTGGATTATGGTCATTCCGAAAGAATGGCTGCTTTTGCGCAAGGTCAAGTGTTCTCTATGTTCAATTGGCCCGCACTAATCCCGGATCTTGAAAATCCTGAAAAATCTCTTGTCGCGGGAAAAATTGTGTACTCTGCTCCCCCAGCTGGTCCCGCTGGAAGAGCGGCTGTAAGAGGAGCTTGGATAGTAGGAATACCCAAAGCTGCCAAAAACAAAAAAGCTGCTGCTGAATTTGCATACTGGTGGATGGCGTTGGATACTCAGAAAAAGCTCATTCCAGAAGGGATGACTCCTGCCAGAGCTTCTCTGTTACTTGATCCGGAACTTCAAAAGGAGAGACCTTGGTTTGCAGGAATTTATGACTCTCTCAAGTATGCCGTCGAAAGGCCAAGATTCGAGCATTATCCAGAAGTTTCTCAAGTCATAAGAGTTTACTGGCTCAAAGCCATCTCTGGAGAGCTCCCCGCTGAACTAGCGGTAGACAGGATGGTGATCGGCATTGAAAACGTCCTCAAGAAATACGGCTACTAAAAAAATAAAAAGGAAGGGGATCGGCCCCTTCCTTTTCTTCATTATTCCAACGCTTTTAATAGTTGCTTTTATTTTGTTATATCCGGTTGTATATGTCTTTTTCATCTCTTTTACGAATAGACAATTGCTATTCCTTGGGAATGTAAAATTCATTGGCTTTCAGAACTATTCCTCTATGTTTAAAGATCCAGATTTTTGGCATTCTTTATGGTTACAATTAGGTTTTATAGCCATAGCACTTCCTATAGAGCTTATTATTGGATTTTTCGTTGCATTGTTGTTCAACAAGGAATTTCCTTTTTCTAAATTACTTCGTTCTTTACTCATGCTTCCTGTATTTGTATTACCAGTTCTTTCCGGATTGACTTGGCGATTGATGTTACAACCGGACTATGGTGTGCTAGCTGCTCTGTTTCAGAGACTATCAATTGGGCCAGAAGCTTGGCTCGCGGATAAAACCTTTTCCTACGTGGCCGTGATTTTTCAAGATATATGGAGAATGTGGCCTTTCATGTTCATGATAATATTCGCTGGTTTATCCTCACTACCCAATGAATATATAGAAGCCGCTCTTATAGATGGCGCAGGTTTTTTTCAAAGAGTATCATACATCATTATCCCTTTTTTAAAGCCAGTTTTGGCAATCGCTTTTCTTTTAAGACTAATTGACGCTCTCAGAATTTTCTCGGAGGTTTACGTTATGACTTACGGAGGTCCTTCAAACGCGACTATGTTACTTTCACTGTATATACACAAGCAAGCTTTTGAGTTTGGAAACATATCCTACGCTTCTGCAGTGGGGACGTTCTTGATGATTATCTCGCTTGCAATATCTTACTTCGTTGTTAAAAGAGGTTTGCGTGGTGAGACACTATGAGAAAAAGAACAATGGGATGGATCATCTTTTTTATTGCCCTTTTCATAGTAGTTGTAGAACTTTTTCCAATTCTTATAGTTGTTCTAAACGGTTTTAAAAAAGACATAGACATCTGGAGTAGAAATCCTTTCTATTTTAAACCTACTCTTGCGAGCTATAAAAAAGTGTTCGAAAATGAGGATTTTGTTCGTGGCTTGAAAAATTCCTTGATAGCCGCAAGTATTTCTTCCTTTGTTTCTGTCTTCTTCGGTTCAATGGCCTCTTATGGATTATCCAGGTACAGATTCAAAATAAATGACGGCATTATTTTCTTGCTACTTCTTTTGAGAATGGTACCACAAATAACGTTGTCACTTCCTTTCTATCTAATCTTCAAGAAAATGGGCCTCAGTGACAATATTTTAGGATTATCTCTAGCACACATCAGTTTCAACCTTCCATATGCTGTGGCTTTGCTTTTACCATTTTTTGAAGGCATACCGCGCGATTTTGAAGAAGCTGCAAAAATAGATGGTTGCAAAGATTTCCAAATATATTGGAGGATATTCTTCCCTCTTGCATCAGCTGGGATTGTTGTAGCTGCTGTTTTTACATTCCTCATGTCATGGAACGAGTTTATCTACGCTTTAGTTTTAACCGGTGTGAGGGCAAAGACGGCACCTGTTGCAGTTAACGGATTCCTTGGTCAATATGCTCCATTGTGGGGTCAACTTTCGGCCGCTGGAACAATTATGCTCATTCCCGTTTTTGCCATAACTTTAGGTTTTCAAAGGTACATAATAAAGGGTTTGTCAGCAGGGGGCATTAAAGGATAAGGAGGTGTCGATACAATGAAATTCTTTCTCGATAGTGCCAAACTGGATGAGATTGAGTACGCCATTAAAAAATGGAAGATCGATGGTGTGACAACGAATCCAAGGCATTTGATGAATGCAGGAATGACAGTAGAAAATTTTGCCAAAGAAGTGAAAAAACTTGTCGAAGGAACGCATATCACCGTGAGTCTAGAAGTCAATCCACATTTAGATTCTCCAGAAGAAATCGTTCAGGAGGCTCTTTCGTTAGCAGCGATCTCAGAAAATTTTGCAATAAAAATTCCAGCTACAGAGAATGGGTTTGAAGCTTTAGCAGAATTGAGCCCTAAGGGAGTGAAAGTGAATGTGACTCTGGTTTTCAACATGGTTCAGGCGGTCCAAGCTGCTCGGCTAGGGGCTTTTTATATAAGCCCTTTTGTGGGATGGAGAGAAGAAAGAGGGGAAATGAACACAGATTTTTTGAAACAAATCGTTCAAGCTGTAAAAGGATACGGTTACAAATCCCAGATAATAGTCGCTGCTGTTAGATCTGGAAGGCACTTCATAGAAGCAGCCATGTCAGGAGCTGACATTGTGACAGCGGGGTTCGAAGTTTACAGGAGAGCCTTTGACAATCCGTATACAAAACTGGGACTTCAAATCTTTTCTGAAGCGTGGGATAGCATATACAGGAGGTGATACAGAAATGGTAGTGGATTTTTTGGTTCACAAAGAGGGAGATGACGTAGGAATAGCAGTTCGTGACATATCTGCCAATGAAAAAATAAAAGGAAAAACACTTGAAGGAGAAAAATTTTACGAATTGGAAACCAGAGAGGATATTCCACTCGGTCACAAAATAGCATTGAGGGACATCAAAGAAGGAGAAAAAATAAAAGAATACGGAGAAGTAATAGGTAAGGCTACAAAAAACATTACCAAAGGTTCCCATGTTCACGTTCACAACATACGAAGCCTGAGATGGGGGTGATAAAAATGGAAAGAACAATACTTGGTTATGTGAGAGAAAATGGAAAGGTTGGTGTCAGGAATTACGTTCTTCTATTACCGGTTGACGATATATCAAATGCCGTTGTTGAAGCTGTGGAAAAATCCATTGCTGGTACTCTTGCTCTTCCACATCCATACGGACGACTTCAGTTTGGGAAAGACTTGGAACTTTTCTTCAAAACACTTATAGGAACGGGATCCAACCCAAATGTCGCTGCGGTAATAGTTGTTGGTATCGAGCCAAAATGGACTCACAGAGTGGCAGATGGAATAGCCAAAACAGGAAAACCTGTCGAAGCCTTTTGGGTGGAGGGATATGGTCAACTCGCAACAATTGAAAAAGTCTCAAGAGTTGCTGTAAAAATGGTAGAAGATACCACCAACTTGAAACGAGAACCGGTGGATATCAGTGAAATTACAATAAGCTTGAAATGTGGAGAATCGGATACCACTTCAGGACTCGGCTCAAACAGAGTAGTAGGGAGATTCACTGAGAGATTCCTCGAAATAGGTGGAACGGTACTTTTCGGAGAAACAACAGAATTGACAGGTGCCGAGCATATCATAGCTTCTAGATTCAAGAAAAAAGAAGACAAAGAAAAATTCTTGAAGATTTTCAATGAATATCAGGAATTGATTAAATCACAAGGTGTAGATCTCCTTGGATCACAACCTACTGAAGGAAACATTGCAGGCGGTTTGAGTACGATAGAAGAGAAAGCTCTTGGAAATATTCAGAAGATTGGAAACGCCATGATAGATGGTGCTTTAGATTTCTTAGAGGATGTTCCAGGAAAAGGACTGTATTTCATGAACACTTCATCCGCTGCTGCAGAAGCCGTTACACTCTTTGCAGCAGCCGGTGCCGTAATTCATCTTTTCCCAACCGGGCAAGGAAATCCTATAGGAAATCCTATAATACCCGTCGTGAAAATCACAGCAAATCCGAAGACTGCACGTGTTATGTCAGAACATATAGACATCGATGTTTCGCCAGTATTAACAGAAGGAGTAAGCATAGATGAAGCAGCTGACAAACTTTGGCAGAGAGTTGTGGAAACAGCAAATGGGCGTATGGTGAGAGCAGAAACACTTAACCACAAGGAATTCGTTTTAACAAAACTTTACAGGAGCGCTTGATAATGGAAATAGTGCTTCCTTACGGCAAAAGTGAGATTATTTTAACATTTCCGAAAAATTTAAAAATCGAACTTTTAGAGAGACAGCGGGGGAATTTCCCCCGCATGGATGAGAAAGAAGTTAAAGAAGAACTCGAGAAAGCCTTCAAGGAACTTCATGTTTCTGGGAAAACAGTAGCAGTTGCTATTCCTGATCAGACACGACCTAACATATCAAAAGACTTACTTCCACCTTTAGTGAACATTCTATCGAGAAAAAAAGCAAAGGAAATACGCATATGTGTGGGGACAGGACTTCATAGAAGCCCATCAAAAGAAGAAATAACTGAACTTATTCCAATTAAAAGTCGCGAGATAAAAATTCTTGTACACAACGCGGATAAGAGAGAGACGTTAACCTTTGTGGGGAAAACTTCTTTCAATACGCCTGTATGGATCATGAAATATTTCGTGGAATCCGATCTTAAAATCGTCCTCTCTCTCGTGGAAGAGCACCAATTCGCGGGTTTTTCAGGTGGTGCGAAAGGAGTGGCAATAGGGTTAGGTGGAAGGGAAACCGTGAGCAAGAATCATTCCAAACTCGCTTCCCCTTTTGCAAAAATAGGAGTTATCAAAGGAAATCCAGTGAGAGAGGAAATAGATGAAATAGGAAACATGGTAGGTTTGGATCTTCTGATAAACGCCGTCACGAATGAGAGGAAAGAAATAATAAAACTGTTTATTGGAAGCCATCCAGAATCTCATCGGAAAGCATGCCATTTTGTAAAAGATATTAGTGGGATGCCTATAAAGAAGCTCTACAGTGCGGTAATAGTGTCCCCAGGAGGATATCCCAGAGACATAGATCTTTATCAATCCCAGAAAGCTTTAGTTGTTGCCCAAGAATTTTGCAAGTCGGGAGGGAAAATATTACTTTTAGCGGAATGTTCGAACGGGTTTGGTGACGAAGGAGGATACGTTCAAATCCTCGAAAAAGCCTCTTCCCCAGAGGATGTTATAAAGAATTTTGATTTTTCAAATTTTAAGGCAGGGCCTCATAAAGCATTTTTATTGGCTCGCACTCTTACTAAATGTAAAGTATTCATACTTTCATCTTTACCCGGAGAAAAACTAAGAAAAATGTTTTTTCATCCTTTAGAAAACACACGTGAGGTTCTCAAAATTGTCTCTTCTGAAAAAGAAATCGCTGTTATCCCAAACGCGTCCCAAATTATTCCGTACAAAATCTACAAACTGGGAGGGTGAAATCATGAAGATGCTTGTTGCTGGGAAATGGATAGATAGAGATGAGCAAATAGAGGTTTTAAATCCTTATGATGGAAGCGTGGTTGGTACAGTTCCCATAGCCACAGAAGAGGATATAGAAGAGGCCATTAGTAAAGCCGTCGAAGGGGCAAAAGTGATGAAAAAAACTCCGATTTGGAAACGAGTTGAGGTATTGGAAAAAGCAGCGGAACTGATCGAGAAAAGATCCGAAGAAATGTCGGTTCTTCTTGTCAAAGAATCCGGAAAAACTATAAGAGAGGCCAGAGCAGAAGTACTCAGAACTGCTGGCCTGTTCAGATTGTCAGCGGAAGAGGCAAAAAGGATTCATGGCGAGACCTTACCTTTTGATTCTCTGAAAGGTTCCGAAAAAAAGAAAGGATACTTTATAAGAGAACCTGTTGGTATAGTGGCTGCTATAGTACCTTTCAACGTTCCGTTAGCCCTTTGTGCTCACAAGATAGGTCCTGCCATAGCGGCTGGAAACGCTGTTATCATAAAACCTCCTACCCAAGATCCTCTCACGAATTTGATTCTAGGGGAGATACTACTTGAAGCAGGTCTTCCTCCTGAAGCCCTGAGTATTCTAACAGGACCGGGTGGAAAGGTGGGAACTGCCATCGTAAGAGACAGAAGGATAAGAATGGTTAGTTTTACAGGGAGTGTTTCAGTAGGAAAAATGATAATGCAAAATGCCGGCCTCAAAAAAGTTGCATTGGAGCTTGGGTCCAACAGTCCACTTATAGTAACAGAAACCGGAAACCTTGAAAAGGCAGTAAAAGCCACAGTATCTGGTGGATTTTCACAGGCTGGACAAGTTTGCATTTCTGTTCAAAGAGTCTATGTTCAGAGGACTATATACGAAGATTTTGTGGATCTACTCATAAAAGAAGTGAGCAAATTAAAGACGGGGGATCCCATGAAGGAAGAAACTGATATGGGGCCAGTAATAGATGAAGCCAACGCCATTAGAATAGAGGAATGGATAAGAGAAGCGGTAGAAAAGGGCGCCAAAATAGGAATAGGAGGGAACAGGAAAGACACCCTGATTCAACCAACAGTTCTGCTACACGTACCAAAAGATACAAAAATGATGACTGAAGAGCTCTTCGGTCCGGCAGTTGCTGTAAATGCTTTTGAGAGTTTTGACGAAGCCCTTAAAGAAGCGAATTCCACAAAATATGGCCTTCAAGCGGGAGTTTTCACCTCAAAAATCGATGAAGCGTTTAGAGCTATCGAAACACTGGAATTTGGTGGTGTTTTAATAAACGAAGGCCCGCGATATAGGGCAGATTTCATGCCATATGGTGGATACAAAGAAAGCGGAATAGGAAGAGAAGGGATCAGATTTGCGTTAGAAGAGATGATGGAAATAAAAACTATCATATTCGATCAGGGGTGATATCTATGATCAATCTTCTACTTGTTCCAGCCGTGAGAAGTACATATGAGGTGTCTGAAGGAAGGAGCATATTTGAAGAAGAATTAAATATCCTAAGAAAATACAAAGAGGTCAATTGGATCATACCACCGGATGTTGTAGAGTACCCAGAAAATTTAGAAGCGTTTTTAAATCGTTCGAAGAAGATAGACATAGACGGTATGGTAATCATGAGCTTAACCTTTCATCTTGGTAACATTGCTCTTCTTCTTTCGCAAGAATTTCCAAAAACTCCAATGCTTTGTTGGGCAGTCCCTGAGCCCCCTTATTCTTCAGAAGGGAGGGTAAAACTCAACTCTTTAGTAGGAGCGCATCTTGACGTATCTAATTTGAAAAAAATTGGAAGAAAGGATGTTGATTTCATTTACGGTTCATCAAAAGACAAATCTTTTCACCGAGAGTTCAAAGAATGGATTGATGTCATAAAAATCAGCAAAAAACTGAAAGGATCGAAAATAGGAGTTCTAGGGGGGCATGCAAAAACTTTCTTGAACATTGACATTTACGAACCCCTTCTTTTAAAAGAGTTGAATGTGATGGTAGAATACATTCCCTTGAACACTGCCTTTAATATAAGAGCGGATGATGAATCTTTAAAAACTCTGAAGCGTGAAATGGAAAAGATTTACGATACGAGTAAGCTTTCTGAAGACAAAAAAAATAAAGTATGCAATTTGGCTATTTCCTTGAAAAGAATCATAGAAACAGGAAACTTTGATGCTTTAGCTATTAGATGTTGGCCAGAGTTTGCTACCCATTACGGGATATCACCTTGTGCTGCTATGGCATGGAATATGGCAAATGACTTCGTTTTAAGCTGCGAAGGTGATATACTAGGAGCTATTACTATGTTGATGCTCAAAGCAATTGGATGTCAGGATGTTTACCTTTCAGATATTAGTCAGATCATCGAAAAGGATTCAACTTTTCTAATGTGGCATTGTGGAGTAGCGCCGCATACACTTTGGGATGGCAAATCAAGAAAATCTTTGGAAACCTATTTTGCAGGCGGAAAAGGTGTAACCACGGATTTTGTCCTTAAGCCAGGACATGTTACCATTGCTCGAGTAGATCATATGGATGGGGAATGGAGACTTTTTGTAACTGAAGGCGAAGCCATTCCCACTAAGCAAGAGTTAAAAGGAACATACGTGAGAGTCAAGGTAAAAGACCCTGTGAAAACCTTAAAAGTTCTCGTGGAAAATGGGTTCCCGCATCATGTCGTTTTAGGATACGGATCTTTTGCAAATCCACTGATAAGATTTGCGAAAATGAAAGGATGGAAGGTGTTTAGAAATGGTGATATTCAATCCCTCTAAGAATAAATTTTACATTAAAATCCAGGATCGAATCCTGTTTTCCTCAGAAAGGTTATGGGAAGGTACTGGAGAGGTAGAAATTAAAGAACACCATGGACACTACCTCATAAAATCGGTTTTAAAAGAAAAGAAAAAATTTGAGGGAACCTTAAGGGTGGTTTCTGAAGACCCCTTAGAAATAGAGATCAATGGGAACAAAACAAGTAACAGAATAATAATGGAGATCGAATTGGAAGATGATGAGATCATCTTCGGAGGTGGGGAACAATACAACGAACTCAATTTGAGAGGGAAAAAATTTCCATTGCTTGTGCAAGAACAGGGAGTTGGCAGAGGAAAAAACTTAATATCCCTCCTTGCAGCACTAAAAGGAGTGAGGGGAGATTGGTACACTACATATTTTCCTCAACCAGTTTTTTTCTCCAACAAAGGATACGGAATCGTCTTGAAAGTCTTTACTCCTGTAATGATTGAATTGAAAGATGTTGCTACTTTTGAAATATGGAATAACAAGTGTAGCGTCATATTCCTCGAAGGTTCAATAGAGGATATGGTGAGAAAATTCTATGAAATTTTCGGTGGAATATTTGAGTATGAAGATTGGATGTTTGGTGTATGGTTAGCCTCCCAAGGAGGAATAGAAAAAGCTGAAAAAGTCATTGAAACAGCCAAAAAGTGGGATATCCCTCTTCATGCTATTTGGTGTCAAGATTGGTCTGGAAAAGTGTACACCAAGTTTGGAAGACAAGTGTACTGGAACTGGGAATACGACAGGGAGGATTACCACGATCTGCCGGAGTATATCTCAAAATGGAGGGAAATGGGCATCCATTTTTTGGCTTATATAAACCCGTTCTTGATAAAAGATGGGAAAATGTACAAGGAAGCTGCCAAAAACGGCTATTTAGTTAAGAAAAGAGATGGTAGTGTCTACGACATTATTGTTACAACATTCCCAGCCGGGCTTTTAGATTTAAGCAATCCGGAAGCATTCGAATGGTACAAGTCGGTAATAGTAAGGAATATGATATCGATAGGTATAGATGGTTGGATGGCCGATTTCGGGGAGTATTTACCATTAGATGCTCTTTTGAAAACCTCGTCAGCCGTTGAGTTCCATAATAAATATCCAGTAGAGTGGGCAAGGTTGAACTTTGAAGCTGTAAAAGAATCATCGAGAAGTATTATCTATTTCATGAGATCGGGATTCCTCGGATCAACCAAATTTTGCCCATGCTTTTGGGCAGGAGATCAAAACGTCGATTGGTCAAAAAGCGATGGATTACCAACCGTTGTTCCAGCTATGTTGAGTTCTGGTCTTTCTGGCGTAAGGTTCATGCATTTTGATATAGGAGGGTACACTTCTCTATTTTGGTTGAAAAGAACTCCCGAACTGTTTATGAGATGGGCCGAAGTGGGAGCTTTCTCTCCTGTCATGCGTACCCATCAAACTAATCGACCATTGAAAAATATTCAATTTGACACACAGGACGATATACTAAAACATTTCTCGAAAATGGCAAATGTACACGTGTCCCTTATTCAATATATAAAAGAACAATTCAACACTTCTCTGAAAAACAACTTACCAGTTGTGAAACCTCTGTTTTTAAACTATCCCGAGGATCTTGAGTCTTGGAGGACAAAATACCAATATCTCTTTGGAGACGACATACTAGTGGCTCCCGTTTTGAAACATGGTAAGAGATGGTGGAGAGTCTTTTTGCCACGAGGAGAAAAATGGGTACACATTTGGTCCCAAAAAACATTCAAAGGAGGATGGGTGGAGATCCCCGCTCCTCTTGGTGAACCACCTGTTTTTATAAGAGAGGATTCCAAATTTTCAGAAGATATTCTGACTACCATAAGAAAGATAGAAAGATTTTATGGATAGTTGCTAGAGTACCTATTGAACGAAACTCAAAGGCTTAGATGATCGAGGATGTTTTTGTAATGATTTTCTATAGCCTTTAGAAGATGCGTTTTGTTATTTGAGACTATTGCATTGAGTATATCCTCATGAAACTTTATGGATCTTTTCTGATATTCCGAATCTGCCAGATAATCCTTTTTCAGAACATACCAGATACGGCTTTTCATGTATTCCAACAAATTACCCGCTAAAGATGAAATGATGGGATTCCGCGCTGCTTTTATGTACACTTTGTGAAACATTATATCTGCCTCTGTCAAAGATTGGAAATTCTTTCGCTTGTAGTTTTCCTTCATCATGGAAAGAAACCGCTCCATATCCTCTATCATTTGAAGAGTAAAATTGTGAAGACAAAATTCCGCAATTGCTTTGTCCAAAAACTCACGAGCGTTCACCAATTCATCTATATCATACTCTAAAAAAAGCTCAAAATTTTCTGATCTACTGTTTTTTTCCCTGGGAAGTCTTACAATGTAATTTCCGCTCCCTCTTCTACTTTTGATGATTCCTGAAGCTTTCAGAAAGCTCAGAGCTTCTCTTACGATTATTCGTGAAGCACCCGTTCGTTCACACAACTCTCTTTCCGAAGGAAGTCTATCACCCTTCTTCAGATTCATTTCTTCTATCAATTTTTCGATTTTTTCCACTGTTTCATGAACCTTTGACACAAAACCCCTCCTTTAGTAAAGATAAAACTTCCTATCTTGATCTGTTTTTTCTTTTTCTGTTGCTATTCAAAATGAGTCTCTTTCGAAGCAGATTCAAAGAATCCGCATATTCGTCGGCAAATCTATCCATCGAATTTATCTCCAATATGACGATTCCATCGAAACCAGATTCCCTTATGATTTTCAACACTTTGTTGTAGGGGATATCGCCTTCCCCAATGGGAAGATGGAGGTCCCCTATTCCATAAACAAAACGAAAGGCTTCTATATCCGGAATCTTTTGATACGTCTGAGGCGATTCACCAAAATTATCACTGAGGTGCAATTCTACAGCATGTGGGAGACCTTTTTTCAACTCTCCATAAAAATTGATCCCTGTGTAACTTGTAAAGATAAAGAGATGCCCTACATCTATGACTAACTTAACGTTAGGATGATTCACTGTTTTTACAAGTTCTAACACCTCGGAAACGGAATGGGTTACATTTTCAATTCCTATCACAACGTTCTTCTCTCTTGCGAATTCTGCGAGTTCACCGAGGGCGTTAATTTCCGCTTTTCTCTGCAACCTTTCAGGTATGTCTATGGAATGGTCTACATCACCGTAATGGTATACCACCACTTCTGCCTTTATCTCTCCGGCAAACTCTATAGTAGCCTCCATAACCTTGTAATGCCAGGGATTTGTTTTTATCTTGAGGTTGATAACATCAGGGGCGTGTACCGTGTAACGAAAATTGTAATTGGAAAGTAGTTCCTTTACTCGTTCCAACCTTTTCCTGATGATGCGACCTCTAGCAATGACATCGAGTCCTGCTGCCGGTATCTCCACGTAATCAAAGCCAATACTCTTGAAGAATTCAAGCTCACTCACCAATCTCTTTATCGATCCGTTCACCCTTCTCGTATCGACGTTCGTTCCTATTCCTTTGATCATCACCGCACCTTCTTTAGAAGATCGTCTCCTCAGTTTGTGGATCGAACAAATGTAGCTTTTCTACGGACGGAACGAGGAACACCTTCTCCCCTGGCTGCGGTATTTTACCGAGCTCGCCAAAAACCTTTATCAACTCTCCGTGCTCTGTTTGCACATTCACTATTATATCTCTTCCTAAAGGTTCTACAACGTATACATTTCCCGGAATAGCGTTTTCTTCACGCTTGTAAGATATCTTACAATGTTCAGGCCTGATTCCCACTACCACTTCCTTTAAATCGGTACGTACAACTTGTGGTATTTTTAAAACTACGTTGTCTCTTCTCAAAATAGTCTGGTTTTCTGCCACGACAACAGAAAAACCTTTCAAAAAATTTGTAGGGGGATTTCCTATGAAGGAGGCAACAAACATGTTTTTCGGTTTTTCATATACCTCGTCCGGTGTTCCATATTGAACAAGTTTTCCCTGATTGAAAACCGCTATTCTCGACGCCATCGTCATAGCTTCAGCCTGGTCATGTGTCACATAAACCGATGTGATACCAAGCTCCTGCTGCAAATGTTTTATCTCTGCTCTCATGAGCATTCTTAAGTTTGCATCCAAATTCGACAAAGGTTCGTCGAAAAGCAGAACTTTCGGCTCTTTCACAAGGGCTCTTGCGAGTGCTACCCTTTGTTGCTGACCCCCTGAAAGCTGCGCAGGTTTTCTATCTAGCAAGTTATCTATGAGGAGTTTTTTCGCTATCTCAACAACTTTCTTTTCTATTTCTTCTTTAGGAAATCTCCTAGCTCGCAAAGGAAACGCGATGTTCTCAAAAACGGTCATATGAGGATACAGGGCATAGTTTTGAAAGACCATCCCAACTTCTCTGTGTTTTGGAGGTATTTCGTTGACAAGAACGTCGTCAAAGTATATCTCCCCCGAAGTGGGTTTATATATCCCGGCCAAAGTTAAAAGAGTAGTTGTCTTGCCGCACCCAGACGGTCCAAGAAGCGCTACGAATTCCCCATCCTTCACTTCGAAGCTAACACCATCTACCGCTCTCACCTTTCCAAAATACTTCCTCAGATTGACTACTCTGATACCAGGCATTATCCTTTCACTCCCCCACCAATCGTCAACTTTATCATATGCTTGCTGACAAAGAAGAAGAAAATGATGGTTGGTATCATGTAGAACAACCCAACGGCTGTAACGAGTCCATAGTCCGCGAATCTGTAATCTCCTATAAATCCCTTCACATACTTCGAAAGTGTCCACAAATTCTGAGAAAAGATGAATGTGTTCACGAAGACAAATTCAGACCACCCTGATAGGAAAGCAAAGATAGCGGTAACTGCAATTCCTGGTTTCACAAGGGGCAATAGGATCCTTCTCCATACTTCGAATCTGCTGTATCCGTCAACAAGGCCTGCCCACTCGAGTTCCCAGGGTATACCATCGTAAAATCCTTTCATAATCCAAGTTCCCCACGGAACTTCCAAAGAAGCCTTGAGAAGAATAACTCCCCACAGGGTATCTAAAAGTTTGAGTGTCCAAAGCAGATAGAAAACTGCTGTCATGAGCGAAATGGCAGGAAATGCGTGTAAGGCTAGGATGAATTTCATCATAGTGGATCTCCCTGGAAAATCGTATCTTGAAAGGGCATATCCTCCTAAACTCGTAATTATAACTTCAACTCCCATAACACCAAGTGCAAGTAATGCTGTGTTCAGGGTGGTATGCCAAATATTCGGATATCCCTTTATTTCTTGCCAAAGAAATCTCCAATTTTTTAAAGTAAGCTTAGTGGGAATGAATCCGTTAACAAGGTCTTCACTGAAAGATCTAAGGACGAGCCAGACGTATCCAATTAGAATTGGAGAAGTGATCAAGAAGAGAATGAATATTATCACTATTGTTCTTATTTTCTCCGAATTTCTTTGCCAGAAGGAGAGCCTCATTATTCCACCTCGACCTTCGGTCTTTCCATCAAAGACTCGAAACCAAAGAATCTCATGTAAACAAATGCCGAGATCACACCAATAATGACCAGTATTATGGAAAGAGCAGCACCGTAACCGAATCTAAAATGGGAGAAAGCATTGTGATAGGTATAAAGTGCCCAAACTTCTGTTCTGTAAACCGGTCCCCCATCGGTTATGATGAGAATGTATTCAAAAGAAGCCAGGAGTGAAAGGGTTTGGTAAGCAGTTACGAAAAGCAGATGCCATTTTATCAACGGAAGAGTAATTCGGCGTGCAATCATGAACCAACTTGCACCATCGATTTTCGCAGCTCGGTAGTAGTCTTCTGGAATGGATTTTATTGCAGCAGTGAAAACAAGCATACCCATAGATGCTCCGATGAACCCATTTGCGAAAATGATCATCCACATTGGAGCGGTGTGGAGCCAATCCTGTGGTGGCAATCCGAAAAAGCTCCTCAGGAAATTTACAAGTCCGTATTCAGTAGGATCGAACATCCAAAGCCAGAGAAGACCGTAAACAACAGATGGTGTGAGTCTTGGTAACATCCAAAGAGTTCTGAAAAAATTCCCCCATTTATCGCTTATGGAAGTGGTGAGAAGGGAAAGCAAAAGGGCAGTTCCCAGATTAAACATCCCTAGGGTACCAAAAGTATAAATGAAAGTGTTTGCGATTACTTTGGGTATGATGAAATCAGTGGAAATGTCCTTAAAATTCTGAAAACCCACAAAATTCCACGAAAGCGTGTAATCCATATCTGTGAATGCTATCACTACAGTGAGTACCACCGGTATGAAAAAGAACACTATCACAAAAAATAAGAGAGGCGAAAGAAGGAACCAAGCTTTCAACTTTTTCATGTCCTCACCTCACGAAAAGAGTGAGGGGAGAACCCCTCACTCAATGATCACAACTCTGTCTTTCAGTTGAGATTTTAATCTTTTCGCCACATCCTCTGCCACTTTCTCCGGATTCATACCACCTTCTGCCATTTGCATACCTTCGAAAATGATTTGATTGTAGAGATTGAACATATCATCGTTCGGTATGAAGCCTGAATACGGTAGAAGTTTTGTTCCTTCAACCATGATGAATTCCTTCGTATATTCTGGAAGGACGGTCTGTTGCCACCTGATGGGAAGATGCCCGCTTTCAACGGCATGTCTCATGTTGAGTTCCGGCGCGGAAGCAAGTGTTATAAGCAAGAAAGCAATATCAGGATGTTTGCTCGTACTCGGTATCATGTAAACAATGGGATGGGACAATGTATTCGGTCTCCCTTTATCTCTGAACTTTGGAACCGGCGCAAGGATGAACATGCTCTGAAGCTCTTCTTCGGTTTTTCCGTAATCCTTCTTCCATTCTGCCCAATTCCAGGTACCACCCATCCATGCCAAAACTTTTCCACTTGTGACATCTTTGTGCACAGAGGTCCAAGGTGTTCCTATCATGTTCTTAGGCAAGATCTTGTAGGTATTCGCCAAATCGTACAGGAGTTTATAATAGCGCTTCATGTCCTCCACATTGTAAACAAACACCGCGTTTTCTTCATCATAGAAATCGATACCCATGCTGATCATAAGCTGGTAATAGTCGATACCTGCTTTTGGCCTGTGATAAATACCCCACTCAACATACCCTTTTTCCACAGCCTCTTTTGCTACTTCGATGAAATCTTCAAAGGTGAATTCTCCCTTGGCGATACGTTCCGGTAATGAGTTGATTTCCTCATCAGACCATCCAAGTTTTTTCAACACCTGTTTGTTGATATAGAACGGCCTAGCTTCTGTATCCTGTGGAATACCGTAAATCTTCCCTTTGTACTTCGTCGATTCCCAGAGCGATGGTATGAAATCGTAATAGACCTCGTCCCAATACTTCTTCACGTATTCATCGAGAGGAATAATATATCCTGCTCTAGCCCAAGCTCCTATGTCGTCGTGGCCTGAACAGACAATATCCACAACCTGACCCGACTTGATACCGAATACCACTTTCTGTTTGAAAGAGCTCCAATCTGTGGTGTCAAAATATCCATCCACTTTAATCGTAAGATCTACTCCAAGATCTCTGAGTATCTTGTTGAGCCTCTCTGCTGCGGTCTTTAAGTTTTCAAACCTGTAATAGGAAGGATTGTCAGGACCCACCGTCCATGCGGTAATAGTGATTTCTTCTGCGAAAATCAAGAGAGATGCCACCAAAAGGATCGTCAGTAGAAGTTTACGCATATCCTCACCCCCCATTGGAACAATTTTATCACGATTTGTTTAGAATTTGTTAATGGTTTTCAAGAAGACATCAATCTATTGAGTTTTTCGTAAGAAAATTGAGCTGCTTTCTCCATACCACCTGGCAACGGAAGACACTCCACAGACACATACCCATTGTAGCGTATTTCTTTCAACGTTCTAAAAATGCCCTCAAAATCTATATGACCAAATCCTGGAGCCCATCTGTTACTGTCCGCCACATGAAAATGGTAAAGCTTTTCACCAGCTTTTTTCAAACTCTCTGAGATATCTACTTCTTCTATGTTCATGTGGAAAGTATCTGCAAGTATCCCTACTCTTTCCGAGTTGATTTTCCCCAACAGTTGTAGTGCTTCATCCACGGTGTTTATGAAGTCTGTTTCGTATCTGTTAAGAGGCTCTATGACGAACTTCACATCAGTTGTGATCTTGAGAAGATATTTCATACTGTCGATAAAAATGTCCTCAACTTCTTGTCGCGATCTTCTTTCTCTCCTTCCACGGATAAGACCGATGATGACAACCGCTCCGAACATCGTTGCAACTTTCGCATGGCTTTCCACTCTTCTCAGTGCTTTCTTCCTGATCTTTTCATCAGGGTGTGTTAAAGATAAACCCTCCGCAAGATAAGCTTGACCAGTTCCAAAGGCACAAATAGGGAGTTCCAATTCTTCTGACATATTTCTAACTTCGTTCCAATCTACAGTAGAGGGATCTCTCACCGCTATTTCCACCGCTTGATATCCTATCTTTCTAGCAAGTTCCATTCCCTTTTTTAAATCTCCTTTAAAAGCTAATGCATCAAAAGCAGCATCAGAAGTACTTATCACCAAAGAAAGTTTCAACGCTCTCCCTCCCATTCCTAACGTTTGCATCTTTAAAAAGTAATAGATTTACCCGGTAACGCCTGCCGCAGCAGCTATTATGTTCATCACTTTCTCTGGAGTAACTTCCTTCTTATCGTAATCACCTATTTTTTCTCCTTTCTCCAGAAGGACTAACCTATCAGCCACTTCATAAACGTGATAAATGTTGTGCGTGATAAATATCACAGAAATCCCTCTTTTCTTCGCTTCCAAGATATGTTCAAGAACTTTCTTTGTTTCACCAACGGAAAGAGCCGCCGTTGGTTCATCCAATATGAGAAGCTTCGCACCAAAATATATAGCCCTTGCGATTGCAACTGCTTGTCTCTCTCCTCCTGAAAGGAATGCAACTGTTTCATCTGGAGACCTGATGAATATTCCCACATCTTTTAGAACCTCTCTTGCAATTTTTTTCATCTTTCCAACATCCAAAAACTTGATAGGACCTACCTTACGAGTGATTTCCCTACCAAGGAAGAAATTTCTCCAAATAGGCATCAAATTGACGAGAGCAAGGTCTTGATAAACTGTTTCTATTCCCATTCTTCTGGAATCCCAAGGAGATTTAAAAAATACTTTTTTTCCTTCAAAATATATTTCCCCTTCATCTGGTTGATAGTACCCAACGAGAATCTTTATAAGCGTTGACTTCCCCGCCCCATTATCACCTAGAAGACCGACTATTTCCTGCTTTTTCACGTAAAAATCTACCCCTTTTAACGCTTGAACCTTACCGAAACTTTTCTTTATCCCTCTCATTTCAACTATGTAGTCACTCATCCTGCCACCCTCTTCCTGATCTTCGCATTTATGATCGCTGATATAACAAGTATGACTCCTATAAATGCTCTATACCAATAAGCGGGGGCACCTGCGAGAACCAAACCACTTCTGACCATTCCTATCATGAAAGCTCCTATAAAAGTCCCTAAAATACTTCCATAGCCACCTGTGAGGAGTGACCCTCCTATTACGGCAGATGCTATGGCTTCAAGTTCCATTCCTTGCCCGAGAGTCGGATCTATTATCTTGAATCTTCCAAAGGTCGTGATACCCGCTATTCCCGCAAGAAGACCGCTTATCATGAAGTTTATAAGTTTCACTCTCTCTGTTGGTATTCCAAGAGCTTTTGCCGCTCCAAGATTGCCACCAGTAGCAAATACCCAATTTCCATAAGCGGTTCTTTCGAGAATTAATCCGAACACAAAAGCAAGAACTATAAACCAAACACCTGAATACCTAAGATCCCCCGCCAAACTTCCTCCAAAAAATTTCAGAATCTTGCTACTTTTTTCCAACATTATAGGAAATCCCCCAGTGACTGCAAGAAGAACTCCTCTCCAGAACATCATCATACCAAGAGTTGTTATGAACGATGGAATATTTGTTTTCAGTGTGACAACACCGTTCAAAAAGCCAATTCCAATACCCACAAGCAATGAAACCAAAAGAGCAAAAGCACTTGAAAAACCAGAATTCATCATAAGGGCCATCACCATAGGAACAACGGCATAAGTGGAACCAACAGAAAGATCGAATTCCCCCGAAATCATTAACATAGTTATACCTACAGCAACTATTCCTAGTTCTGATGCCATTGTGAAGGTAGAAGCAAGATTTTCTATACTTAAAAATCTTTCTGATATAAACATGAACAGGATGAAAAAGATGCATATACCAACAATTGCTCCCATTTCTTTGAGTCTGAGAATTTTCATTAAGAATCTTTCAGATTCCAATTTTCCACCTTCCATGAGTTATCCCCCCGGTTTGAAAGGGGGGGAATCCCCCCTTTTTCTATTATCTGTATCCCATCTGTACTGTCTTCTCAACTATCTCAACATTACTCTTGTCAATGATTGAAGGCCCCGTAAGAACTTTTTCGTGTGGTATTAAACCGTACTCTTTGTACAAATACAGGAAGACGATCGGCAGGTATCCCTGGAGATACTGTTGTTGGTCTATGGTAAACACAATCACTCCTTCTTTTATGGCGTTTATGATTTTCGTTGATAAGTCTATAGCACCTATCTTAACCTTTCCTGCCAATCCTTCTTCTTCTACCAGTTGTATTGCAGGATGTGCACCCAAAGGTCCCAAAGTAAAAATAGCGTCTGTGTCAGGATGCTTCATCAAGTAACTCTTCATTACTGTCAATGCTTTTGTCGGGTCCGTCGTTATATCCAATTTCTCAACGGGTATGTGTTTCTCCGATAAGACATCTATGATACCCTTGGCTCTAGCCTCTAAACCCGCGTGTCCTGGCTCGTGAATAGCAACAACTGCCCTCTTTGGAGTGAATTCTTGTAACATCCTTCTAGCAGCGTAAACACCGGCCAGGTATTCATCCATGCCGACGTAAACCAAATAAGGTATGGCCTCTTCCGGAGGTCTTGTATCGGGAACGTTTATCGCGACAACGGGTATACCCATCTTTATAGCCTTCCGTAATGGTTCATCAAGGGCAACAGGATTGGTTATAGTGACAATCAAACCATCGGGTTTTCTAGCTATCGCACTGTTCACAAGATCGATGAATTCCTTCAAGGAGTACTTTTCGGGTCCCAAATAGACAGCTTCCACTCCAAATTTTTCGGCCGCGTCCTTCATGCCTTTCATAACTACTCCCCAGAATGGATCAGCTGGACCACCGTGAGATACCAGATAGAATGTGTACTTAGGAAACGCCAGCACAACTACTACCAAGAGTATCACCAAGAGAAACTTCCTCATGACAGATCCCCCCTCAGGTAATTTATCCGGCACAGACAAGCCGGATATTTAGCGATTTCTCAGCATTGTTCATCTTTTAAAAAGGCTTCAACATCTTCTCTTTTCAAAGGTCCAGGATGTTTCATTTTCAGAGAAGTTATCTTTGCGGAAAATTTAGTAGTTTCTTCCAAGTTCATTTTTTTGAACAAATATGCCACCAAAAATGCTGCTGTACAGGTGTCTCCCCTTCCTGTTCTTCCTTCCATGGTCCACCCTTCGAAAGGTGCTTCAAAGAACATCCCGTTGAACACTATTACTCCATTTCCATGTGTAACAAGAACTAATTTCACACCATGAGAATAGACAATTTTACACGATTCTCTCAAATCATCGGTTCCTGTCAGTACTGCAGACTCTTTGGCGTCCATTTTGAAAAGATCGAAGAATCTTAAATACTCAACTCTTTTCCATTTTTTGTAAACTAACTTTCCATTTTCGGGAACTCTCAGAAAACCTTGCGCGTCTGCGGAAAGAAAATTCACCTTTTTTCTCAATATTGGTATCAGATCTTCTGGAAATTCACCAAACCAAAGAGGATTAACGTGAACAACTTCCCCAGTTACATACTCCAGATCATCTTTCGTGAACGGATCAGCCGCAGAAATGAGGAAACTCTCTCGCTTATCCGGTTCGTTGGAATATCTGTTCTCTATACTCGTTGTTTTAGGACTATCGAGAAAGATCACTTCGATACCGAAATTTTTCAAAAAGGAAAAATAAGGCACATCCTCTTTCGAACACTTGGTGACTACCTTCGATCGCACCCCAAGGAGGGAGGCGGCGATGGAACCCATTACCACCCCTCCTCCACGCATAACTTTGCGTTCCCCAGATACCACATTCACATCCTTGGAAACGTGCCCGACGAAGGTGATCACAACATCACTTCCTCTAATCTCACAGGTCTTTTTTCTTCCATAGATTTCTTTGCAGCATACCCGAGAAGAAGTGCCATCTTACCATCCTCTCCACTCACTGCAGGCGGCTTATTGTTTCTCACACTGTCCACAAATGCTTTTAACTCTTCCAGATAAGCTTCTTTGTACCTTTCAAGGAAGAAATAGAGATACCTAGAACCGCGATCACCATGTTCATCGGTGAAGACAACAGTGGATTCTCTCACGTTGTCTACAGAAATCTTTCCTCTCGTTCCGAACACTTCCAATCTCTGGTCGTAACCGTATATAGCCTTCCTTGAATTATCTATCACTCCCAAGGCTCCGCTTTTGAATCTTAGAACGACCACTGTTGTATCAACATCCCCTACCATCCCAATTTCTTTGTCTATCAAAACAGACCCTGTTGAAAAAACTTCCTCTACTTCTTCTCCCATCACATATCTTGCCATGTCAAAGTCGTGAATAGTCATGTCAAGGAAGATACCACCGGAAACCCTTATGTAATCGATCGGTGGCGGTTCTGGATCTCGACTTGTGATTCTGAGAATGTGTGGTTCACCTATCGTTCCCTTTTCAACAGCTTCTTTCACTTTTCTAAAATTCCTGTCAAAACGCCTGTTGAAACCCACGAACAAAATCACTTTGTTTTTCTTCGCTTCTTCTATCATCTTGTTCACATCTTCAAGAATCAACGAAAGAGGTTTCTCACAAAAAACATGCTTCTTTGCCTTTGCACAAGCAACGACCAAATCTGCATGAGTGTCAGTGCTAGAACAAACTAGGACAGCATCAACCTTCTGATCTTCTATGAGCTCGTAAGGATCTACATAAGCTCTCGCTACATTGAATCTTTCCGCCATCTTTTTCAGATGGTCTTCTCTAACATCGGAAATTGCGTACAACTCTACATCATCTAATTTCATAATATTTTCCGCATGGATCGTTCCTATCCTACCAAGACCGATAACACCGAGCCTCACAGTATCATCCCCAGAGATTACCCGCAGTGTAGAGATTCCTCCATCCTTCACTCAAGGGTTCTTTTGTGAGAGCTTCCAGTTCCTCCTTCGGCCTTTGTGAAAGCATTTCAGCAGGAGGTAATTTCCCTGCTGGAAACCTTTCCATGATGTCTCTCACAAGTTTTTCAAGATAATCGAGTAAAGCTTCCACTCCTTCTTTTGCTTTTTCAGCAGACGCGAGAGTAGCTTTTCCAACCACTCCTTCGGGATACGCCACCACTTCAATTGGCCCTCCACCTACATGTCCATACCAGGCAATTGGTCTGTGGAGGAGGTTACCAGCTTTATCTATGTGTCCCTCGGGAAGAAATCCTTTCGGTTCGGTATCTACCGCCCATTCTTGATGCATGAACTCTGGAAAGAGTGCTAAACTCCAGGAAGTCTCCACTTCATCTGCATGAATAAAAGGAGTTTCGTAAGGACCACCTTCGTCTTTTGTTTTGAACTTGTCCTGTATCGCGTGATACCAGTTTAAATTGATTATGATGGCGGGAACTTGGAAGATCTTGGCAAACTTGTGTATAGCAACGGGAATCACGAACTCTTGACCGTGGCCGTTGAGAAGAATCTGTTTTCTAAAACCTGTGTTCCAAAAACCCGCTATGACGCTCACCAAGTAGTCTATGAACGCTTCATCCTTGACTGGAACGGTTCCAGGCATACCAATGTGGTGATAAGGATGGTAACCGTACCAAATTGGTTCGGCCACTGTACATCCCGTCTTCAGAGCAACTTGCTCTGCCATTCGTGTAACGAGAAATGTATCTTCTCCTGTTGGAGCGTTCGGACCATGATTCTCTGTACTTCCCACAGGAATTATGATGAGATCGCACTGTTTCAGTCTTTCTTTTATCTGTTTCATCGTCATAGTTTGGTAGTAAACACCCGTTGGCCTTTCCATGTGTCCTCCTTCGGGAGGAATTTGCCATTTACCCATAATCTCTCACCTCACTCGTTCAACATGGTGACTTTCACCAAAGATTTGTCTGTTTGAAGCTTCTTTATGTACTCAGGAATCTCTTCCAATGAAACCACTTTGGAAATGATCTTTGTCATGTCCATACCGGAAGCCATCAAACTTATCACTCTTGGAAACGTACCATGACCAGAATGTCCCTGTGAACCAAATATTTGTGCTCTTCTTACTTGAAACACTTCTCCAGTCAATGGTATCTTCGCATCTGCTCTCGCCACGATCACCACTGTAGAGTTGATACCTCTAGATCTCCAAATCACTTCTTCTATCTGAGGCCAGACAATCTGTGGGACACCAGTTGCTTCTAAGAAGAGTTTTGCACCCATACCACCTGTGTAATCGAGAACTGCCTCCACAAAATCTTCTTTTGTCGGATCTATCACATAATCTGCACCGAGTTCCTTACCCAGATTTCTTCTGGGTTCCGATGGTTCGGAGAGAATCACATTCGCTGCCCCAGCATGTTTTAATATTGCTACCGCTGCGAGTCCGATAGGTCCTCCTCCAAGAATTACCACATTATCACCAGGTCTGATTCCTCCACCTCTGACAATCACAGCATTGTAAGCAACAGAAGTTGGTTCAACAAGACTTCCCGCGAGGAAGAGTTTGTCTCCTTCATACTTACCCTCAAGTTCCTTCAAACTCCAGGCATACTTTGCGTCTACTTTTATGTATTCAGCGAACGCTCCATCCACGTTGAAACCCAATTCGTTTAAATTTTCACAGTGATTTGGAAATCCCTCTGCACAGGGTCTGCAATGACCGCACCACAACATCTCTTCCGCACAAACAGGTTCTCCTATCTCAAAACGTTTGTTCGTTCTTCTGTTGATAGCTTCCGGCCCTGCTTCCACTACCACTCCGGAAAACTCGTGACCAAGTGTAACTGGAAAACCTGTGAGGCCAGGATAGAGAATGTATCCTTCTTCATCAGTCTGGGCCATGTGTACATCACTACCACAGATACCACACGCTCTTACTTTAATGATGATCTCTGTTGGTTTTTCTATCTTCGGTTCTGGAACTTCTTCCACCTTAATCTCAGGATATCTCCAAACTTTGCTGCCAAGCCAAGTGAGTTTTCCTTCGACATCCTTTGGTCCCAACTTGAATCCAGATCTTGGATCCCATTTCGCATGTAACCGTACAGCCTTCATAAGATATCCCTCCTTTACACCAATCCCAAGATGTTTTTGATAACAAAAAGAGCTCCCCCGATCGCTACCCCGTATTCTTCGATTTCACCTTTTTTAATGACAACATCTTCGAGAATGTCTTTTGGTACGGTGTTCTCCAAAACAGATTTGATTATAGGCTCAATTTTCTCGAATTGATGAAATCCTATTCCACCTTTGATGATCACCACATCTGGGTCAACCAATACAACAGCATTCGCAATGGCAACACCGAGGTGCTCTATTCCCTCTTTCAAATCCGAAAAATGTTGGTCAAACACTTCATTAGGTTCAATTTCACCAAACTTTCTCTTCAGGGAAAAACCGGAGAACCACTCCTCCAGGTGTCCGAAACCTTTCTCAGGAACTCTCTTTCTCTCCTTCACCCAATCAGTTACAATGTGTCCAAATTCCCCTGCCTTTCCCTTGGCACCTCTAAAAATCTCCCCGTTGTAGACCATCCCCGCTCCAATACCCCAACCTATGGAAATCAAGAGCACGCATTTAAACCCTTTACCAGCTCCTATTCTGCTTTCTGAAAATGCATCTAAATTCGCATTGTTTTCTATGAGAACGGGTAAACCCGTTCTACGTTCCAACTCGTGCCTCAGATCCCAGTTCATCACTCCAAAAGCAGGAAGTCGTTTCACAAAACCTTTTTCGTCAACAGTCCCTGGGATGCCTATTCCTATCCCAAGGACTTTGTCTTCCCTCAAAAAGGGATCAATAACATTCACAATTTCTTCAAAAAGATGTTCCTTGCCAATTTTTTCCGGCAAGTTTTTATGTTCTTTCCTTAAGACAGTTCCGTTTAAATCCGTAAGGATAGCATCGATTTTTGTACCTCCGATATCCACACCCACAACGTATCTGTTTCTTGGAACAAAAGAAAGCAAAATAGGTCTCCTTCCTCCTCTAGATGAGCTCTCCTTTTTTCCGGTTTCTTTAACAAACCCCAAATTTATCAGCTTGTTCACAGCCTTAGAAACAACGGGTTTACTAATTCCCAATTTCCTGCTAATGTCTATTCTTGAGATATTTTTCCTGTCTTTTAGTATTTGAAGAATTGTTCTTTCAAGTTCGTTCAACATACGACTTCTTCGTCCTCCCTGTTCGTTCGTTCTTATAAACTAACTAACTCCATTATAATCAATTTGTCAATATACAGAAAAATAAGAAAAAAAGAGGAAACAAAAGTTTCCTTGGGTTAAAATTCTATATTCAACCAAGAATTATTATTTTCTAATGAATATTATTGTTATTCAGGAATCAAATGAATTTCTCTTTCATTTAAAACTCTGATCCCGTTTTTTTCCAGAAAATAGGCGGTGACCCCCTTCCCTTCAACTAATTTCCCTAAGAAGCTCCCATCGTAGACACACTTATTTCCACAAGAAGGACTTTTTGATTTGAGGATTGCGAGATCAATCTTCAAAAGGCGGGCAATATTGAAGGTGAGTTTTGCACCCCTTACGTAATTTTCTGTTCTATCATTTCCGAACTCGTCAACAACTTTCTCTTTTCCTGTCCAACCGTGTCCACCTATGATTTCACAGCGCGGTCGTGGTGTAGGAAGACCACCCAACTGTTCAGGGCAAACGGGAATCAAGACATGCTTTTCTAAAAGAGAAATCACTTTTTCATCGATTTTTGAAACACCATCGTATCTTGTGGGTATCCCAAGAAGGCAGGCACTGACAAGGATCTTCATTCACCACCAGCACCCACCAATTCTTTTTTTAAAACCCAGATCTTACTTGGCAAGTAGTTCAGAGGATTCACAGCCTTCTCTCTCACTCTGATTTCAAAATGGAGATGAGGTCCTGTACTCAATCCCGTGCTTCCAACCCGCCCTATCAGTTGTCCTTTTTTCACGTATTGTCCTTCATAAACATCTATCTGCGATAAATGACCATACACATGTTCATAAGATGAAGATTTTATCTTCACCATAAGACCATAACCGCCGTTTACACCGGCAAATTCCACAATTCCACTTTCAGCTGCGAAAATGGGAGTCCCTGTGGGAGCGGCTATATCGATTCCAGAGTGAAAGGAATACTTCCCCGTTATCGGGTGTATCCTCCAACCGTATCCCGAAGAGATTGTTCCGTAAACCGGCCATATGAAAAACTTCTCGTCGTTGAAGGCTTTCCCAATAGCACTCTCAGGAATGAACAACTTTTGACCAACGTATATGATGTCCGATGTCAGATGATTTGCCTCTTTTATCAAAACAGGGGTCGTGAAAAATCTTTTTGCTATGATATCGAGGTTATCTCCTTTCTGTACTGTGTACATGTATCCTGGAGGCTGAGGGATAATGATAATCTGACCAACCTTAAGATTCCAAGGTGTAAGACCCGGGTTCCAATCCAAGATGAGTGAAGGTGATACACCAAAGTCAAGTGAGATACTGTACAAGGTATCGTTCTTCTGTATCTTATAATGTACTAAGAAATAGGAAGAAAGGCCATACGTAATCGAAACGAACAGCCAAAGAACAAGTAACCACCGCCTCATTTTTCCCCATCCTTTCATACGAGCTCTATCAGTTTTTCAGGTATCTTGTAAGCTGGTAGGATGTAATCTGCATATCCTTCTTCTATTACTGACTTTGGCATACCGAAAACTACACAAGTCTCCTTGGATTCCGCAATCACTTTCCCTCCATAAAATTTGACTTTGAACGCTCCCTTTGTTCCATCTTTACCCATCCCCGTCAGAATAACGGCGATTGTTTTCGATTTATAGATTTCAGCTGCTTTGTCCAAAGTGAAGTCTACGGCAGGTCTTACGTTGTTTATTTTATCAGATTTGTCCAGAAAGAAAAAAACCCTACCGTTCTGTGCCTTCAAACCAAGATGAAAATCCCCTGGGGCCACATACACATGACCTGGCTTGAGCTCTTCACCCTCTTCAGCTTCTTTTACAACCAGTTCCGAAGAACTGTTCAACCTCATAGCCAGCGATTTTGTAAAACCTGGCGGCATATGTTGAACCACAACAATGGGAGCAGGGAAATTTTTGGGAAGATTCGGTATGATCATATCCAAAGATCTAGGGCCACCTGTTGAGGAACCTATAACCACGATTTTCCCACCAACAACAGGTTTCGATATAGTCAGCCGCGAAACTTTGGGTTTAAAAATCAAAGTACGAGGATCAACGTTCATAGCCTGTCTGATCTTATTTAAAAGATCCGATGCAACCTGTCTAAAGGTCATGGAAATCGAACCATGAGGCTTTGTAACGAAATCTACGGCCCCATTCCTCAGTGCTTCTATGGTTATCTCTGCTCCTTCCTCTGTTAAACTGCTCACCATTATGACGCGAGTGGGAGACTTCTTCATAATGAGCTTCAGCGCTTCAATTCCATTCAACTTTGGCATTTCAACATCCATGGTTACGACATCTGGCTTCAATTCTATTACTTTCTCAACCGCTTCTAGACCATCTTTTGCAAAACCGATTACCTTCATGTCAGGCTGAGAATCTATAATGTCTTTCAGCACCATTCGCATGAAAGCGGAATCATCCGCCACTAGAACTTTTATTTGTTTGTCTGTCATATTTTTTATACCTCCTCATTATCAAAGAGAGCACAGGGAAGAATATCAAAACGCCAGAAACAAAAAATTTTGCTATAGATGGAGGCCATGAAAAGAGATTTTTTCCTAAGATCAATATTCCCACGACTATCGAAAACAAAGAGTACCAAAGCACTAATCCAGCCGCGATATCCTTTACCAGTCTGACAGATTCACTGTAATCTTCAAAAAAAAGATCAAGAAACTTCTCCACAACAGTATTCAGCAGTTCGGCTCCTATAACGGAAAACACAGCAAAGTAAAGCCACAACAAGTCTTTACTATCCAAAGGTAGAAACAATGAAAACATAGCTATCGCTATTCCTATGAAAAAATGTATTTTGAGATTTCTCTCTAACTTTAAAGCTTCTTCTATTCCTCTAAAAGCGTTTTTAAAAGAATTCAGAATGTTATTCGAATCCCGGCGCAAGTTTCTTCCACACCCTCTCCGTTCTTATTTTGAATTGTTTTTCAAACATGTTGTATCCAATTTCCAATGCTTTTAAATTTACTTCCCATAATGACCGACGAACATAATCTTTTAAAGCTCTTCTCAAATACTCTAATTTCGCAATGTTGCAAACCTTTGCCAACACCCCTATCATTATCATGTTTGAGACTAAAGGAGTTTTCAACTCAGATATGGCTCTTTCTGTAGCAGGAACGAAGAGTATTTTACGAGTAATCCGATTTACGAAATCTGGAACGTTTTTTACAAACGCCTTATCGAGTAGTACTACCCCGTTTATCTTAACGGATTTGTACAATTCATCCATCGCCTTTTGATGCATTATGCACTCGATATCGAAATACTCGCTTTCTGGATAATCTATTCGTTCGTCATCGAAAAGGATATCACAATAACTCACATCTCCCCTTACTTGAGCAGTGTACGATTGCGTCTGAACCACCCATTTCCCTTCGTAAACAAGAGCTTTTGCAAGAATCAACCCTGCCAAAATATTTCCCTGACCGCTAATTCCTGCTATGCGGATAGATACTGGTTCTGTCATTCCATCGCCCCTTCTCTCTTTGTCAGGCGCCTGTAAGATGTGAGAAAGTCTTCCTTTTCTATATCGCGGAAAACACCTATTTTTATTTTACCTTCTTCGACTCTTTCCAAGGAACAAGTATGACTTTTGAAATACTCCATCATTTGATAGGGTTCTGGCATTCCATTGTATCTGCCAAAGTAAGTGTGGCAATTCGTTAAAACATCTACGACAGAGATTCCTCTGTGCTTGAGTGCTTTTTTCAGAATTTCAACAAGATGGTCGTAATGGTAAACTGTGCTTCTTGCCACAAAAGTGGCTCCAGACGAAAGAGCAAGGTTCACCACATCGAGAGGTTCTTCAAAAGATCCAATAGGAGTGGTTGTTGTTTGCTGATAAAGAGGAGTTGTTGGTGAAGCTTGCCCACCTGTCATACCGTATATCATGTTGTTGAACACGATTACCGTAATATCTATGTTTCTCCTACAAGCATGAATAAAGTGATTACCACCTATTGATACGATATCTCCATCTCCACCCATGACAACTACTTCGAAATCTGGCTTTGCAAGTTTTACACCTGTCGCAAAAGGAATTGCTCTTCCATGAAGTGTGTGAAGGGTGTTGAAGTCAAGGTAACCTGTTGCTCTTGAAGAACATCCAATACCAGAGACCACTGCCAGTTTTTCCTTAGGAAGTGAAAGGGAATCAACTGCCTCTAAAAAAGCTTTTAAAATTATGCCGTTTCCACAACCCGGACACCAAACACTGGGCCACCTTCCCGGTCTGAGATAAGATACAAGTTTCCTCGTTTTCATTTCATATCACCCTTAAATTGAACACTCTCCACTCCAGTGAGTTTAAAGAAAAAATCCGTCAAAGGGTCGGGATAATCTTTCTCATAAACGACTCTCTTTATTCCAGCGTTGACAATGAGTCTTGCGCAAATAGAGCAAGGTTTATGGGTTACGTAGATAGTGGCACCGTCCACCGCTATACCAAATTTCGCTGCTTGCATTAAAGCATTTTGTTCCGCATGCAGTGCATAACACACTTCTTGATGTTCTCCAGAGTTTATACCTAGATCATCACGAACACAACCTATTTCATTACAGTGAGGAAACTTTGAAGGAGGTTGGTTGTAACCTGTGGCGAGAATTCTATGATCTTTAACGATCACTGCTCCAACTTTCCTATGGAAACACGTGGATCTCTCGCTCACCATCCTGGTTATCCGCATAAAATAGGAATCCCAAGATTCCCTGTCGTCTGGCTTTTTCCCTATTCTCAAATTGTTCAAATACTCTGTTAATCTCTCCTTCACAGGATCACCCTTAGTGATTGTATCATAATAAAACTAAGGGGGTTTACTTCCCTCGTTCTTTGTAGTATAATCATTATCCCCGACCCCTGCCAGGTGAGAGGGACGGAGAAGAAAAGAGGGAGGAGAAACCTCCTCCCGAAAAAGAAATCATCCTATGGCCTCCCGTCCCCTCTCTCCTGTCCTTACCCTTACGCAATCCAGAAGATCCAAAACAAAAATCTTCCCATCTCCTATTTTTCCTGTCCTCGCACCTTTCTGTATCGCGTCTATTGTTGGTTCCACAAATTCTTCATTCACGGCAATCAATAACATCACTTTTTTTAACAAATTTACCTCTTCTATTTCTCCCCTATATGTCTCGGTGTAACCCTTTTGTTGACCACATCCCAGAACGTTCATAACAGTCATTTTATAAATTTGGGCATCGAAAAGTGCTTTTTTTACATTCGGAAGTTTATGAGGTTGTATAACTGCTATTATCAACTTCATTTTCTATCACCTCCTCATCTTGTTGTAAATATCTCGAAGTCTGCATACCCTTCCATGCCGTGCTCATCGATGTCAAGACCTTTTAGTTCAGTGTCTCTATCAACTCTCAAGCCTATCGTTTTTTTGATCATCCAGAAAACGAGAAAGCTTGTTACAACCGTCCAAACAAAAACACTAGCAACTCCCATCAATTGAACCACAAGCAAATGGATTCCTCCTCCAAAGAAAAAACCATTAATATCCCCTATCCCACTTGCTTGAGCATACTTGCTTTGTACAAACAATCCTACAGCGATCGTACCCCACGCTCCGTTGATACCATGGACCGATATGGCACCAACAGGATCATCGATTTTCAAAACCTTATCAAAGAATTCTACAGCAAAAACAACGAGGATTCCGCCGATCGCTCCTACAATGATAGAACTCACTGGGGAGATAACAGCACACGGGGCGGTAACAGCAACAAGTCCGGCAAGAGCCCCATTCATAGTCATGCTTGCATCAGGCTTTCCAAATCGCAACCATACAGTCATCATAGCAGTAATTGCACCGGCTGCGGCAGCAAGATTGGTGTTCAGGATTATCATACCTATCGCTGCATTCGTTCCCGCAAGAGTGCTTCCTCCGTTGAACCCAAACCATCCAAACCAGAGAATGAAAGTCCCAAGTGCAGCAAGTGGAATGTTATGTCCAGGAATGGGTCTAGGATTACCTCGACTGTCATATTTCCCAAACCTGGGACCTAGGAGGGCTGCTCCTATCATAGCGGCCCATCCTCCAACAGAGTGCACAACAGTAGAACCCGCAAAATCAATAAAACCTTTTTGAGCAAGCCATCCCCCTCCCCAAATCCATTTCCCGACGACTGCATAGATGAAACCTGTGACGAAACCTGTATAAAATAGGTATGCACTGAATTTTGTACGCTCTGCCATGGCTCCAGATACGATAGTTGCAGCAGTCCCTGCAAACGCCATTTGAAACATCCATACTGCGAATTCCCATAGTCCTTCTTTTGTTGAGGGATCGAAAGAAAGCGGATGTTTTCCAAACATTATCCAATATCCAAAGAGGAAGTAGACTATGGAGCCTACAGAAAAATCCATGAGATTTTTCATGATGACATTGACCGTGTTTTTTGCACGTGTGAAACCAGATTCAACCATGGCAAAGCCTGCTTGCATAAAGAAAACTAAGCCAGCAGAAAGAAGAATCCATACCATGTCTAGAGCTTTTTCTATGTCTACACTTTTACTTTGACCAAACCCTAAAGAAATCATAAAAAGAATAGAAAATAACAAGAACACCTTCTTTCGCATAAAAACACCTCCTTTATAAGTTTGTATGAACAAAGTTTATCAACAATAAAAATACAACACTATGGAGTTCTTCCTTTTAAGGGCACGAACCCCATATTTATCTATCTATTTAATTTAAAATATCGTCAAATTTTCTTTGGAGGAATTTTTGTATGCTTTAATGGTAACAATCATCATCACGAAAGTCAATTACGAGAATGTTTCGATCATATATATAGTGATATAATGCTCTAGGAGGGATTTTATGTCTGGAAAGCTGACAGTAATAACAGGTCCCATGTACTCTGGGAAAACAACAGAATTACTTTCCTTCATAGAAATATACCGACTAGGAAAGAAAAAGACGGCTGTTTTTAAGCCAAAAATTGATACAAGATATCATACAGTCAAGGTGGTTTCCCATTCGGGCAATGGTGTAGAGGCCCTTGCAATTGAAAATCCAAAGGAAATCCTAGAACATGTCGATCGAGAAACGAAAGGAGTTTTCATAGATGAGGTTCAATTTTTCGAAAAAGATCTTTTCCATGTGGTAAGAGAACTGTTGGATAGAAGCATTGATGTCTTCTGCGCAGGATTGGATCTTACACACAAACAAAATCCATTTGAAACAACCGCGCTGTTACTCAGTCTCGCAGATACGGTGATAAAGAAAAAGGCAGTATGTCACAGATGCGGTGAGTACAATGCAACCCTTACACTAAAAATTTCGGGGGGTGAAGAAGAGATAGACGTAGGAGGCCGGGAAAAGTACATATCGGTGTGTAGAAAGTGCTACAATTTTCTCAAAAAATCAGTTTGAAGATGCTTCCCTCACCTTCTTGACTCTCTAATATCACCTTTGCACCCAACTTTTGAGATAATTCCTTTACTATAGAAAGCCCCAGACCTGATCCCTCTGTATTTCTTGATATTCTATAGAATCTTTCGAATATCTTCTTTTGTTCTTTCTTCGGAATACCTGGGCCTGTATCTTTCACATAGATCGTTAGCTTACTGTCCTTGTAAGCTCCCACAGTAACTTTTCCTTTTTCTGTAAACTTTATGGCGTTGTCTATCAAATTCTCAAGAATGGTTCTCAGGGCATCTTTTTGAACTTCTAAATACAAGTTATCCGGACATTCAATTTCCAATGTTAGACCTTTCGTCTCCGCTTTCGGTTTGAATTCCTCTAAAATCTGTCTCAAAAGCGTTTTTACATTCACCACCTCTCTCATTTCACTTTTGAACGGTTCGCCACTCTTAGCCAAAAGAAGAAGCTGTTCTACTTGTTTTATCATCTTGTTCACGTGTTTTTCCATTGTAGAGAGTTTATCTTTTACCTTCTCTGGAAGATCTTTCTGGTATTTCAAGATGTCTAAGGTGGTCTTTAAAACCGTGAGAGGAGTCTTAAGTTCGTGAGAAGCATCCATAGAGAATCTTTTCAAACTTTCGTAGGCAATTTTTACAGGATTAAGAGCAAGTTTTGATATGAAATAGCCAAATATCCAAGCACCACTGGATGTGAAAACGAGAAGTAACAAGTACATGGAAACAAGTCTCTTTCTTCTTTCGATAAGATCAGACATATCTCTTCCCACTCTAAGAAAAATTGTAGTATCTCCAAGTTCGATCTTCTTAGTGAACACTCTGTAATTTCCTTCCGTCGAAAATCCTTCCTTTACTGGAGTCCCTGGTGCTTTTAGTTGTTCACCGACTTCGAGGAATACTTCACCAGAAGGAAAAACAAATTGAAATCCTTCCCCACGTGGGACAAAAACAGGATTCAATTCTCTCATCATCCGCAACATTCCCATCATTCCAGGTACCCTGAGTCTCTTTTCGATGAATTCTAATGTTCTCATGAGCTCTCCATCGAATTGCCTTGTGATCCTGTTTTTTTCGGCAACAAAAATGATTCCCGCTGCTATTGCCACAACGAGAAGTATGGAAAAGGTGAAAATGACAGTCCAGGTGAGATGTGTTTTTTTGAAAGCTTCTTTTTCATTCGTCACGAATGACATAACCGATTCCCCTTATAGTGTGAATTAATCTCCTCTTGAATCCTTTGTCCACTTTCTTTCTCAAATTTTTTATATGACTTCTTAAAACATCAGAGAAAAAAGTATCTTCAAGGCTCCACAAGTGTTCTTGAAGCTCTTCTTTTGTAACTACCCTGTTCTTGTTCATCATAAGGTATTCCAAGATTTGGTACTCTTTCCTTGTGAGATCTATTTCTTTTCCAGCTCTGAAAGCTTTCTTACTGATGGTATCCAACACGAGATCATCGCAAACAAGCTTTGTGTTCTTGTTCTCTGTTTTTCTTCGAATCAGGGCTTTCACTCTGGCAATTAGTTCTCTTAGATCAAAGGGTTTTGGAAGGTAATCATCTGCTCCCATGTTGAGACCCTTCACACGATACTCCACATCAGAAAGAGCTGTCAGCATCAGAATAGGTGTGTTGATACCTTTTTCCCTCATCGCTTTCAGTATTTCCCAGCCATCATGGACAGGTAACATAATGTCCAATATTACAACATCGAAGACTTCATTCAAAGCCATGTACATTCCTTCTTCTCCATCATAACAAACGTCAACTGTGAACATTTCTCTTCTCAACGCTTCTGCTATTAAGTCGGCAAGATCGCGCTCATCTTCGACCAAAAGGATTCTCACCTCTCACCCCTCCATGTATTTTGACTCAGTGGAATTTTACCAGTTTGAATGTAAAAAAAGCGTGTAAAATCGACATACCTTGCTTCTCTTGTTCTCGATTCGTATTTTCGAAAAGGCTCCTTATCTTTCTTGAAAGGCAGTTATTTTTGAGGTATAATTTAACACGCAAAAGTTGGGAGGTCGTCTAACGGTAGGACGGCGGACTCTGGATCCGCTGGTGGAGGTTCGAGTCCTCCCCTCCCAGCCAGTACAAGGGATGCAGTGGCATCCCTTGTTTTTTCTTCATAGACAGTTTTTATTTTTATGCGGTATTTTGAATAATTACAGGTGTTTTTCACAAATACCACCCACATTTCTCAATTGAAAAATTTATGCTACATTTCTTGCACAAACATATTTGATATGGTATAAATGTTATACACAAGATTTTATATTCATGCTTTTTCCATCCTTCAGGAGGTGAATGTCTTGCCTTATGACCTCCCGCATTTGTTACCTGATAAGGATTTCAGGGTACCATCTGCGTGCGGTATATCTGGAATTATGAACACATCCGGTAAAAGATTCAGCGGCAGCATCATAATCGAATCGATGGCACTCATGAGGGAAAGAGGAAACGGTCTTGGTGCGGGTTACGCTGCTTATGGAATTTATCCGGAGCTGAGAGACTTTTACTGTTTTCATATGCTCTACAATAGCAATCTCGATAAAAAAAACACTGAAGAATACATAAAAGATCATTACGAAATCATCGAAAGTGAACCTATCCCCACTAGAAAAAATCCCCATATCAAAGAAGTTCACATTCTATGGCGATACTTTTTGAAGCCAAAGGATATTCCTGAGGACAGAACAGAAGAAGATTACGTGGTTGACACCGTTATGTTCATAAACGAAAAAATGAACGGGGCTTTTGTGATGTCCAGTGGAAAGAACATGGGAGTGTTTAAAGGGGTCGGTTTTCCAGAGGATATAGGAGACTTTTACAGAATAGACGAGTACAAAGGATACATTTGGACTGCACACAACAGGTTTCCAACGAACACGGTTGGATGGTGGGGAGGAGCACATCCTTTTGGCATTTTAGACTGGACGGTTGTACACAATGGGGAGATTTCTTCTTACGGCATAAATAGGAGATTCCTAGAGGCTTATGGCTACAAATGTACCCTCATGACGGATACGGAAGTTGTTGCTTACCTTGTTGATCTCTTTATGAGGAGATTTGGATACAGTCCTCAACTTACCGCCAAAATACTTGCAGCCCCCTTATGGAAAGATATAGATCTCATGCCTGAAGAAGAAAAAAAGCTATACACTGCATTGAGAATGAACTATGGAGGAGCTCTTCTCAACGGGCCTTTTGCCATAATTGTTGCGAACAATAACATGATGATGGGATTAAACGACAGGATAAAACTTAGACCTTTAGTCGCTGCAACAAAGAACGACTTTTTGTACATAGCTTCGGAGGAGTCCGCTATAAGGATTATTTGTCCGAATCCTGATGAAGTTTGGACTCCCAAAGCTGGTGAACCCGTAATTGGAACTCTGAAGTCTGAAGAAAAAGTTCGGATGGTATTGGAGGGAGAAAATGGCTAAGAGAAAAGTCCCAGCGGAATTCGTTGTGGAACGTGACGATTACAAGTGTATAAGGTGTCTCGCATGTGTTAGAGTGTGTTCCTATGGAGCTAACTATTACGATGAAAACGCCAACAAAGTTTATACAGAAAACTATAAATGTGTTGGATGTCATTTCTGTGAAGCTATCTGTCCAACTGAAGCGATAACTATTAAAAGAAATAACTTTGACATCAAGCCGCTCGCTCATTGGACTCCGGAACACCTGATAGGAATTATGAAACAAGCAGACACTGGCGGGGTTCTTCTAACTAGCATGGGAAACGACAGACCATACTTCAGTTATTTTGACAGAATTGTTCTCAACGCAAGCCAAGTGACCAATCCTTCCATAGATCCCCTCAGAGAACCCATGGAAATCAGAACCTATATAGGAAGAAAAGAATCGAAATTGGAGATAGAAGAAGAGGAAGAAGGTAACGTGAAGCTCAAGACAGAAATAGCACCCCAACTGAAGCTCGAAGTCCCAGTGATGTTCACAGCCATGTCTTATGGTTCCATCAGCTTGAACGCTCTTTTGTCCCTTGCGAGAGCTGCAAGAACGGTGGGGACGTTTTTCAACACAGGTGAAGGAGGTTTACCAAAGGAACTCAGAGAATTCAAAGACAACATGATTGTACAAGTTGCCTCAGGTAGGTTCGGTGTGAGTGCAGACTACTTGAACGCAGGATCCGCTGTCGAAATAAAGATCGGGCAAGGAGCAAAACCGGGTATCGGAGGCCATCTTCCAGGTGAGAAAGTCACAGAACCTATCTCGGAAACCAGGATGATACCTGTTGGAACAGACGCGCTGTCTCCTGCTCCTCATCACGATATTTACTCCATAGAGGATTTGAGACAACTCATATACGCCATAAAAGAAGCAACAAGGTACGAAAAACCAGTTGGCGTCAAAATAGCCGCCGTCCACAACGTTGCTCCGATAGCTGCTGGTATGGTTAGAGCGGGGGCGGATTATATAGTCATAGACGGTATCCGTGGTGGAACAGGAGCTGCTCCCAAGATAACGAGAGACCATGTTGGAATACCTATAGAGTTCGCCATAGCCGTTGTAGATCAGAGATTGAGAGAAGAGGGTATCAGACACATGGCTTCTATTGTCGTTGCAGGAGGAATAAGAAACAGCGCAGATGTCATAAAAGCGATTGCTCTTGGAGCGGATGCGGTTTACATTGGTACGGCTGCTTTGGTAGCTCTCGGTTGTCACCTTTGCCAAACATGTTATCTGGGGAAATGTAATTGGGGAATCGCAACACAAGATCCCAAACTTACGAAGAGGCTAAATCCAGAGATAGGTGCAAGAAGGGCAGCAAATTTGCTGAGAGCTTGGGCACATGAAATAAAAGAAATTTTAGGTGGTATGGGAATAAACGCTATTGAGTCTCTCAGAGGCAACAGAGAAGCTCTCAGAGGTATCGGACTCCACGAATACGAATTGAAACTTCTCGGTATAAAACCTGCAGGAGAGGCGTGGTGAGAATAATGAAAAGAATACTCATCAGAGAAGAATATTGTATGGGGTGTAAACTCTGTGAAATAAATTGTGTGGCCGCACAAGTGGGAACGGAGAATCTCATAAAGGTTTACAGATATATCCCCGACCTTCCAGAGCCAAACGTGATCGTTGAAGAACACGACTACATTACCTTCGCTCTTCAGTGTAGAAACTGTGACGACCCTTCGTGTTTGAAAGCTTGTATGACGGGAGCGATGTACAGAGATAAGCAAACTGGGGCTATAAAGGTGAATCAAGAAAAATGTGTGGGATGTTGGATGTGCGTGATGGCTTGCCCGTTTGGTGCTGTTAGAAGAGATACAAAAAAGAAAAAAGTTGCTTCAAAGTGCGATTTGTGTACTGACAGAGGAAATCCTGCTTGTGTTGAGGGATGCCCAAATGAGGCACTTGTGTTGGTTGAGGTGAGAGAATGATGAGATATGTAATAGTAGGATCAGGACCTGCCGGGCTGAACGCGATAGAAGCGATTAGAGAACTCGATAAAGACAGCGAGATACTTCTCATCACCGCCGAAAAGTATGTTGGTTATTCAAGACCTCTCATAACTTATCTTCTAGGTAGAAAGGTAACGGAAGAAAAAATGTATTACAGAACTGAGGAATTTTTAAGGGATTTGGGTGTTGATATAAAACCCGCCACAAGAGTAAAGAAGGTTGTCCCGGAGAAAAAAATTGTTGTAACACAAGATGGGCAGGAATTCGCGTACGATAAGCTGCTTCTTGCTGTCGGCGGGAAACCGTTTGTTCCAAAAATAGAGGGTCTTGAGGGAAAGGAAGGTATATTCACTTTTACCACCTGGGAAGATGAGGAAAAGGTGGAAAAGTACATAAAAGAAAACAATATTAAAGAGGCGATCGTACTTGGAGGAGGTTTGATAGGACTTAAGACAACAGAAGCGTTGATGGAACTCGGAGTGAAAGTTACTATTGTTGAGCTAGCAGACAGAATTCTCTCCGTAACATTTGATAGGAAAGCCTCCGAAATTATCATGAACGCCTTGAAAAAAGTGGGATGTGATGTTATAACGAACGATACTATCGAATCTGTAAAAGGCAACGATAAAATCTCTTCCGTCATTCTGAAAAGCGGCAAGGAAATACCAACAAAACTTTTAATAATCGCGATCGGTGTGAGACCAAACGTGGATTTTTTGAAAAGCTCAGGTATAGAAATAAACAGAGGAATAGTCGTCAACGAAAAGATGGAAACGAATGTGAAAGACATCTACGCAGCAGGAGATTGTACTGAATTTTACGATTTAATAGACGGTCAAAGGAAAACTATTGCAATTTGGCCTGTAGCAGTTGCACAAGGAAGAGTAGCGGGATACAACATGGCAGGAGGAAATGTGAGATACCCTGGTGGAATACCGATGAACTCTGTCGAACTTGCAGGTATTCCTACCATTTCTGTTGGGCATACCAATGTAGAAGGAGAAGAGTACGAAGTCCTTACTTATGAAGACGAAAACACTTACAAAAAGATGGTACTGAAAGGTGACAGACTTGTTGGAGCTGTGCTCGTCAACGATATAGACAGAGCGGGAATCTACACAGGCCTCATCCTTCAAAAACTTGATGTATCTTCTTTTAAAGACAAACTCCTCGATGAGAATTTCGGCCTTGTCTATTTACCAAAGGAGTTCAGGAAGAAAATGTTGGAGGGGGAAGTAAAAATATGGTTAGAATAGATGCGAAAGGAGTCCACTACAAAAAACTCAATGATATCATATGGGAAAGTGTGGAAAATGGGGAAACGGAGGTAATAATCGATAACGTTTGTGGTCAAAGGTACATCGGAGCAGGAATGAGAAAAAAGGTGAAAATAGAGATAAACGGAGTTCCAGGAAACGATTTGGGGGTTTTCATGGATGGTCCAGAAATTGTTGTGAATGGAAATGCCCAAGATGGAGTAGGAAACACAATGAACAATGGAAGAATTGTTATTCACGGACACGGAGGAGACATCATCGGATACGCTATGAGGGGCGGACACATATACGTGAAGAGAAACGTGGGGTATCGAGTGGGAATACACATGAAGGCTTACAGGGAGAACTATCCTGTAATAGTAGTAGGTGGATTCGCTCGAGATTTTCTTGGAGAGTACATGGCAGGTGGGCTTTTAATAGTTCTCGGACTCGAAAGAGATGAAGATGGTAGCATTGCTGGAAACTACGTGGGAACGGGTATGCACGGTGGAGAGATATTTCTACGAGGGACAATAGAAGAGCACAAACTAGGAAAAGAAGTGAAAATTTTCGAACCTACCGAGGAAGACATGGGACGTGTTAGACCTTACATAGAAGAATTTTGTAAACTCTTCGATTACGATCTTGAAGAAGTTTTGAGTGAAGAGTTCGTTCTTTTGAAACCTTACACTCATAGACCGTACGGTAGACTCTACGCGTATTAAAAACACTCCCGGCAAACGCCGGGAGTTGTCATTCCACAATAGAAAAAAGATAATGTTTTACTACTGCCCGAGCCGCACCGAGCATCCAATCAAGGTCCGCCATAGTAAATTCCACATCCCCTATGAATTCAGAAATGAATCGTTTTCTTACATACTTTTCGAGAAGCTTCACCATATCTTCGTTAACCAAACCTTCTCCAACGAAAAACACTTTTGCCGGTCTCAACATCATCAAAACGTTCCCTAAAACAATGGAGAAACTTTGAAATGCCTTCTCATAATGCCTCTTAACGGATTCGAAATCTTCTCTAGCAGTTTTCCTCAAGCTTTCAATGATTTTTCGATATTTTTCCTCCTCATTTTCCACAAAATCCTGGAAATCTATGTCTGTATTTAAATATGACTTCAAGACAGCGTATTCTGAGGAATGATATTCCAGACATCCTGTTTGCCCACAATAACATTTTCCTTCGGAAGAAACGATGGTATGTCCGAGTTCCACGTGGTGAACTTTTCCGTTACTCCAAAAACTTGCCCCTATTCCCGTTCCATAACTAACAACGAGAAAATCTGAGTTCATCCCTTGAGAAATTTGATAACATAAAACATCTACATCATTCATGAGAATGAGATTATTCACTTCTTTTAAAACTTCCCTCACATCCCAGTTTTTCACACCCATAAGATGGGACACCACAACCTCGCTTTCCTCAACTATTCCCGAAGAACAAACACCTACCCCCAGCACATCATCAGCGATCAAATGCTGAACCACTTCTTTCAGAGCAGCGGTGTATCCATCTTTGTTTCTCATCGTAGAAAATATTCTTCTAGCATACTTCCTCAACGGATTCAGTGAGGCATCAAAAAGAGTTCCACGTACTTCTTCTCGCCCAACTTTCACACCGATCAACGAGAATCTTTTGGGATTTATCCTCAACATTTGATACGGTCTTCCTCTTTTCGTTTTGATCTCCTCAATGATCAAGAACCCTTCTTCTGCCAATTCCCGCACAATATAACTGAGGGTACTGTGAGCAACCCCTACTTTACTCACGAGTTGGTCTCTTGTGACTCTACTGTGGTCGAAAACATATTCAAGTACCTTGACTTTGTTTTCCTTTCTCAGTAGATGAGATGGCAAGATATCACCTCATGATTTCTAAAAACATTCTAAGGTAGTTCTCCAAGTGAACGGTGATGATAAAATTATCCACTACCGTTTTCTTACCATTCTCTCCCAGTTCCTTTCTCAATCTTTCATCTTTCAAAAGTTTCTTCACGTAATCTGCTAACTCCTCTTTCGTCCATGCAAGGTATCCGTTCTCTCCATGTTTTACCTGAATTTTAACGCCCCCGACCGGTCTAGCGACAACTGGAACTTTTTTGTAAAGTGCTTCACTTATCACAAGTCCAAAACCCTCCCTTGTCGCCGTGTGAAGAGCTACTGTTGCCGATCTTTGGATAGCGTTTACTTCCTTGTTACCAACACCTTTAAGATTCGTGCAGAATTTTACATCATCATCCATACCAGTGTATCTAAGCACTTTTTCGAAGAAAATCCATCCTTCTGGGTCGTCCGTGGCCATGGCCGAAACGATTGCAAGCTGGACCTCAGGTATATCTTTTTTCACCAACCTATAAACGTCTATCGCACTGAAGAGATCTTTCCATGGATCAAACCTTGCCACAACCGTTATGAGAGGCTTATTGGGATCTATCTCGAATCTTTCAAGTGTCTTCTTTATAAACTGTTCGTCCAATTCACAGTTTTTTTCACTCAATGGGTCTATACTCGGAGGAAATGCCGTACTTTTTTCTTCCCAACCTTTCGGGAAATACTCTTTCAAATGGAAAACGAGTCTATCGTATCCTGTAAGATAACGTGAAAACCTCTTCCAAACCTCCAAGTTCGGCGTTGAAAGATCTATATGGCACCTCCAAACCCACTTTTTATCTACTCCGCCCACGTAGTTTCTCACCGCAGCAGGTTGCGGATCGTGGATGACAACTATTTCTTCATCTTTTATCAATTTCGAGTTAGCTTTACAAACTCGATCATAAAGATCCCATTCTTCTTCTGAAATTTCTACGTCCGCTCCCTGGAGAGTATTGTGAAACTTCTTAGTAACATTGAAGAACCCATCCGGTGCTTCCAAAACCCTCCATTTTGCATCCAACCCTACAGATCTCATGAGAGGAACGAGATTGTGAAGTATTTCTGCAACACCACCACCGTATGCTGTCGCATTCACATGGAGTATTTTCACTCCCTTCAGAGGTTTTGCAAGTTCCTTGATCTCGTCCACTTTCTCTCCAATCACCTTTCTGTAGTCTTCTATGTTTTTTATCCCAAGATTCACTTCCATGAAGATTCCCTCCTTTTTTCGTAACATGAATTAATACGTTTTTAATCATACCACACTCAAAAAAATTTTCAAAACATTTCCCTCAAACCTTCAGAACGTATAATTTAGTAAAAAAGGGGGTTTAAAGGTGAGATTCTTTGTTCTTGGTGCTGGAAGTTGGGGAACCGTTTTCGCCCAGATGTTGAAAGACAACGGGGAAAACGTGATCCTTTGGGCAAGAAGAAAAGAAGTCGCTGACTACATTAACTCTTCGCACACGAGTCCTTATACCGAAGGAATGAAAGTCTCAGTTGAAGCAACAAACAAATTGAACAACCTTAGCAGTTCAGATATCCTCGTAATAGCTCTTCCTGTTCAACATGTTAGAGAAATACTTTTGAAACTCCCAAGAAAGCCAAAGATGGTTTTGAATCTTTCAAAAGGGATAGAGATTAACACAGGGAAAAGAATTTCCGAAATTGTCAAAGATACGCTGAATTGTCCGTACGCGGTTCTCTCAGGACCCTCTCATGCTGAAGAAGTGGCAAGGAAACTCCCTACAGCTGTCACACTCGCTGGAGCAAACGCAAAGGAACTTCAAAAGAGGATTTCTAACGATTATTTTAGGGTTTACACTTGCACCGACGTAGTAGGTGTGGAAATTGCCGGAGCTCTGAAAAACGTCATAGCAATAGCAGCGGGTATTCTTGATGGTCTTGGGGGATGGGATAACGCAAAAGCGGCTCTTGAAACACGAGGGATATATGAAATTGCAAAATTCGGCATCCACTTTGGAGCAAAACAAACTACGTTTATGGGACTCGCTGGAATAGGTGATCTGATGGTTACTTGTAACAGCAGATACAGCAGAAATAGACGATTCGGTGAACTGATAGCGAAGGGTTTTGAACCTTTGAAACTTCTAGAGAGTTCCCATCAAGTTGTAGAAGGTGCTTTCACAGTGAAAGCTGTTCTGAAAATCGCAAAAGAGTTAAAACTGGAAATGCCCATTTCCGAAGAAGTTTACCACATTGTCTATGAAAGAAAGTCGCCAATCCAGTCTATGAGAGACCTCATGAGAAGAAGCTTGAAAGATGAATTCTGAGACTATTGGAGCACATTTTTCTACTTATATTGTTGAAATTGAATCTTTAAAGTGGTAGAATTACAATGGGATTGTGAATTTTTTCTCTTTAGGAGGTGAAAGTATGAAGTACGATGTAGTAATTGTAGGAGGCGGGCCAGCTGGTCTCGTCGCTGCGTTCACCGCCAAGAGGTTCTATAAAGACAAAAAAATTCTCGTGGTGAAGAGAACAGAAAAAGAGATGGTACCATGTGGAATTCCTTACATATTCTATACCCTTGGAGGTGTTGAAAAGGATTACATGGGAATAGAAGAACGTTTCAAAAGTGCTGGAATAGATCTTATGATAGACGAGGTTGTAGGCGGCGATACTGATCAGAAAAAAATCACTACGAAAGATGGGAAAGAGGTTTACTACGACAAATTGATCATAGCAACAGGATCTTCCCCAAGAATTCCGAAGATCCCTGGTGTTGATTTAGAAGGTGTCTTCACAGTTCCAAAAACCGCCGACTACTTGAAAAAGCTCTTTGAAAAAGTTAAAGAAGCAAAAAACGTGGTGATCGTTGGTGGAGGATTCATAGGAGTGGAAGTTGCAGACGAACTGAAAAAGACGGGGAAGAATGTTACCTTGGTAGAGATCATGGATAGTCTTCTCCCTATCTCTTTCGATCCCGACTTTGGGGAGCTAGCAAGACAAGAAATAGAAGCGGAGAATCTGAAAGTTCTGACAGGAAGAAAAATTGTGGAAATACTCGGTTCAACAAAAGTTGAAGGAGTGAAATTGGACAACGAAGAAACTATTCCTGCAGATGTGGTTGTACTGGCGACAGGTTACAAGCCAAATTCTGAACTTGCAAACAAACTTGGGTTGAAAGTCACAGACCTCGGATTCATAGAAACCGACGAGTACATGAGAACATCGGCAACCGATGTTTTTGCAGCGGGAGACTGCGTACAACACAAAGATTTCTTGACTGGAAAACCCTCCAGACTCATGCTCGCTTCTGCTGCTGTTTTCGATGCAAGAATAGCCGCCTCGAACTTGTACGGATTGAAGGTAATCAGAACGAACAAAGGATCGTTGAACGCCTATTCGACGGTAATTGGGAGCAAAGCATTTGGTTCTGTAGGAATAACCGAGAGGGTAGCAAAAGAAGAAGGATTCGAGATTATCGTCGGTAAAGCAGAAGCGCCAGATAGGCACCCTGGAAAGTTTGAGGATACCACTAAGCTCATCGTGAAACTTATATTCTCTGAAGACAGCAAAATACTTCTTGGAGCACAGGTATGCGGTGGAAAGAGTGTAGGAGAAATTGTAAATATACTTAGCCTTGGAATTCAAAAAGGAATAACAGCAAACGATCTCTTCACAATGCAAATAGGCACTCACCCGCTTCTCACTGCAGCGCCGACAGTCTACCCGTTGGCGAAGGCTGCGGAAATGGTTTTATAACATCTAGTGACAATTTTCTCAAATTGGGAGGTGTTACAAATGGCGAGCAAGGAAAAACTCGAAGAAATCAGAAAACAGCTTCAAGAGTTGATCGGAAAAGCTTCTGAAATCGGTAAATTTGCAGAATATGTTCACGCAGCTGAAAGCCCAAAAACTCTCGACACAAAAACAAAAGAACTTATCTCACTTGGAATAGCTATCGCAGTAAGATGTGAACCCTGCATAATTTGGCATACAGAAGCTGCTGTGAAAGCCGGGGCAACAGAAGAAGAAATTTTAGACGTGATAAAGGTCGCTGTTTGTATGGGAGGAGGTCCTGCGTTAATGTACAGTTTGAGAGCTTACGAAATCGCCATGGAGTTCCTTGGAAAATAACACCTCCCCTCCCAGTTGGGAGGGGATTTTTTAGGAGGGAACGATATGTACGACGCTGTCATCATAGGTGGAGGACCCGGAGGATACGTCTGTGGAATAAAGTTAGCACAACTCGGCAAGAAGGTCGCCTTAGTGGAAAAGGAAGCTCTTGGAGGAACATGCACAAATAAGGGATGTATTCCCACAAAAGCGATGCTCACGGTTTCACATTTGATGATCGAAATAAAGGAAAAAGCATTGAAGTACGGTTTGAGAATCACAGGAATCGACTATGATGTTTCCAGTATAATGAAGCATGTTGAAAAAAGTGTAATGCTCTCCAGAAAAGGAATAGAGTATCTTATGAAAAAGAACGGTATAGATGTTTACAAAGGAACGGGGATAATAGAAAATAGGAACACCGTTGTTTTGAAAGAAACAGGTGAGAAATTGGAGACCAAAAATCTTGTTTTGGCACACGGATCTGTTCCATCAGTGTTCCCTCCTTTTGAAACGGAAGGAGTTTGGACGAGTGATGATGTTTTCAAGATGAAAGAATTTCCCAAGTCAATTGTTATAGTTGGTGGAGGAGTTATCGGAATAGAATTTGCGACATTTTTCAGCAGCTTTGACGTGGACGTAACGATCGTAGAGATAGCAGACCACATTCTCCCTTACGAAGATTCAGACGTTGCAGAAGAGGTGAAAAAGTCTTTGAAAAGAAGAGGTGTGAAAATTCTTGAAAAGACAAAGATCTCTTCTCTAAAAAAATTTGAAGATGGCTTTGAAATACTTCTCGAAACAGGAGAGTCCTTAAAAGCGGAACGTGTTCTCCTTGCAACTGGAAGACAACCAAACATCCCTGAAGATGTGAAAGCACTTGGCATTAAGATAGACAGAGGAGTGGTGACAGACAAAAAGATGAGAACAAACATAGAAAATGTTTACGCGATAGGAGATATCAGAGGAGATATCATGCTTGCACACGTAGCCATGTATGAGGGAATCGTGGCTGCGGAAAATATCGCAGGGGTAGAAAACGAAATGGATTATTCCGCCGTACCCAACATCATCTTTTCTTCGCCAGAGATAGCATCTGTTGGTTTAAAGGAAAAGAATGTGAAACCTGAAGATGTAGTGATCTCTAAATTTCCTGTTTCCGCAAATGGAAGGGCAAGGACAATGTTGGAAAACATCGGATTCGTGAAAATCATAGCAGAAAAGAAAAGTGGTGTTCTTCTTGGAATGAGTATCGTTTCACCATACGCGACTGATATGATCATGGAAGGAGTCATTGCTGTAAAATACAGAATGAAAGCAAAAGATCTCGAAAAAGCTATACATCCTCACCCCACTCTGTCTGAAACCATACTTGGAGCTTTGGAAGGCGTGTCAGGTAGACCGATTCATCTGTGAAAAATAACAATCTCCGTTTAAAGGACATTTGTCACACTTTGGGTTTTTTGTACAGAACTTTTTGGCGTGTTCCACAATAAGTCCGTGCAGTTCCTGATACAAAGAGGTATTGGGAGGATAGTACGTCATAAAAAGTTGCTGGATCTCGTCGTAATCACAAATCTTTATGTTGAAAATTCTTTCTAGAATTCTCTTTGTATAGCTGTCAACAACGAAAACAGGCTTTTCCAATGCATACAACAAAATGGCATCGGCTGTTTCTTTGCCGATGCCTTTTATTTTCAGCAGTGATTCTCGTAAAATATTTGTTGGCACCTTTTCGAGGAGACCCAAATTGTAATCGTAACTTTTCAAAAATTCTAATAGTGACTTCAATCTATTCGCTTTCACATTGAAAAAACCAGCAGGTTTTATGAGATCAGCGATCTCTTCAACGGGCATGGAGTTCAACTCTTTCAGAATATTGTTTTCATTGATTCGCTTTTTTACGTTGTTCATAGCACGCTCAACGTTTTTCCAGTTTGTATTCTGGGTTAGAATGGCTGTTATCACTATCTCTTCGGGCGTTCCAGGCCACCATTTACCAACGGAACCGTGAATCGATTTTAACTTTTTGTAAAGCTCGTTCAACTTCATACTTAAAATTATACCGGGGGTGAACATGATGAGTATCATTTACAAAAGAAGAAGTATCAGAAAATACCAGAAAAAGGATGTCCCTGACGAATTAGTAATCGAGTTGATACGAGCAGCTATGCATGCGCCATCCGCGTGCAATCAACAACCATGGCACTTTGTTGTGATTCGTGACGAGAGGACAAAAAGGAAAATAGCGGAACTCCATCCGTATGCGAAAATGGCTGCAGAAGCTCCCGTTGTGATTCTTGTTTGTGGGGATCCCACCCTTGAAGAATGTAAAGGTTTCTGGGTACAAGATTGTTCCGCCGCAGTGGAAAATCTGCTTTTGAGAGCAGCAGAGCTTGGTATCGGTACCGTCTGGTGTGGTGTGTATCCCAATAAAGAAAGAGTGAAAAACTTCAGAAAACTTCTCGAAATACCAGAACACGTTATACCGTTCGCTCTTGTCCCTGTGGGATATCCAGCCGAGCATCCTGAACCAGAGGACAGATTCAAACCCGAAAGAATACATTATGAAAAATGGTGAAAAACATTAACATACTCTTCCAGTGTTTTAGAATCTCCATCAACAATTTATTGATATGTAACTCATAGTACCACAATATATTGTGGTATAATCTTGTTGGAACTCATCGAGAGAGGGGGTTTTCCCATTGTACATAAACAGAATCGGTACATTCAGAGATCATCCAGATCTCCTTGGGGTATCTGTCTACTTTCAAGGGTGCGATGCCGAACCAAAGTGCTACATGTGTCATAACCCAGAGACATGGCTTGTTTCTGAAGAGTACAAGAGAGATCCAGAAAAGACGCTAAAAATAATCAATGAGAAGATATCCAATCTCTTGACACACTTTCCAAAAGTCTCTTTGGCACTGCTTGGGGGAGAGCCTTTGGCACCAAACAACCGAAAAGATGTTCTTCTCCTATCAAAACATTTCAAAGAAAAGTACGGATCCAGACTTGTGATTCTTCTTTTCAGTTGGAGAACACCAAAAGACATTGTGAGGGAGAGACTACTAGAATACGTTCAATACGTTGATGAATTCGTTCTCGGAAGGTATCTTCACAAGTATCATCAGGATGGTTTTCCAGCCTCTAAGAACCAACTTCATATTGACAGAGAAACTTTTGAAAAGATGGTAAACGTTATCAAAAGGAGGGAGCATCGTGATAGTTCGATATTCATTTGAGAATGATTTCGAAAATTTGCTGAACAGTCTTATTTCCAAATACGGTCACGAAATGTTTCAATTGGACGGCCTAGGGGATCAACTCGATGTGGTAAAGTTCACGGAAGAATTCGTAAAAAGGGGTATCATAGAATCCACCATCGATACCAACGCAAATGTGAGGGTAACCAATATAAGTACTTACTTCATTGAGATTTCCAAGCCTCACACTTATCTGTATTCACTTTATAGAATCTGGCAGAAGATGAAAGAAATGTTCGGAAAAGAATATGCCGATGAATTCATTGAGTCTCAGATAAACGGTGCTATTTACCTTCATGATAGACACCACGCTGCTCTCATGCCTTATTGTTTCGCTTACACTTTGAAACCGATTGTTGAGAGAGGACTTCCTTTCATAAAGACCATAAAATCAGAACCCGCCAAACACCTTTCTACATTTATACAACATGTAATCCAATTCGTAATGTTTGCATCCAATCAAAGCTCCGGTGCAGTTGGATTACCAGACTTTTTTGTGTGGATGTGGTATTACATTAAAAAGGATTTAGAGGAAGGTATCATTCCTCCTGAAAAGCTCAACTGGTATATAGAACAGCACTTTCAAATACTCACATATTCACTCAACCAACCCATCAGAACAACACAATCTCCTTACACAAATTTCACTTATCTCGATAGGAATTACATAAAGGCCATTTTCGATGGAGAGTACTATCCCGATGGCACCTTAATAACCGACCACGTGGAAGACATAATAAGACTTCAAAAACACTACTGGGAATGGGTTTCTAAAGAAAGAGAAAGGCAGATGTTCACCTTCCCCGTTCTCACTGCAAGTTTGCTTTACAAAGATGGAAAATTTTTGGACGAAGATAGCGCCCGCTTCATAAACAGAATCAATATGAAATGGCAAGATACAAATTGGTACATTTCCGATTCAATCGATGCGGTTGCCTCGTGTTGCAGACTTACTTCCTCCACTCGGACGTTGAAAAAGTTCTCACTTTCAAATGAAGAAGATACAAAACTGAAAGGGAGAATGAACTCCATAGGTGGTTCAGATTTGAATATAGGTTCGTTCAAAGTTATAACAATAAACTTACCAAGGATAGCGTTAGAAAGCAATGGTGATAAAGAAAGATTCGTCCACATTTTGAAACATAGAGTACAGCTCGTAAAGAAAGCACTTTCAGCGGTTAGAGAGATCATAAAAGAAAGAATTTCTGAGGGGCTTCTACCCCTTTACGAAAATGAACTCATGTTGTTGAACAGGCAATACGGTACGATAGGAATTACAGGAGTTTGGGAGAGTGCTTCCATAATGGATATGACAGAAGAAGACGTCGATGGACTAAAGTATACAGAAGAAGGTGAAAAGTTCGTGGATACCATGTTGGAACTCATAAGGGAAGAAGCAGAAAAAGGATACGAAGAGTACGGATTCACATTCAACATAGAACAGGTTCCCGCAGAAAAGGCCGCAGTAACACTCGCTCTCAAAGATAGGTTCATATTCGGAAAAAGACAGCCTTTCGAGATTTACTCCAATCAGTGGATACCTCTAGCTGCAAACACAGACGTTTTAAACAGAATCAGATACTCTGGAAAATGGGATAAGAAAGTGAGCGGTGGTGCCATATTACATATAAATCTTGGAGAACCGTTCAAAACTGAAGAGGAATCGTTCAACATGGTGAAAATGATAGCAGACATGGGAGTAATGTACTTTGCTTTCAACACAAAGATCAGTGTATGTGAACAAAATCATGCGTTCTACGGAAATAGATGTCCTGTTTGTGGAAAACCGAAAGTAGATGAATACATGAGGATAGTAGGTTATCTTGTTCCTGTATCAGCGTTTAACAAAGAAAGAAGAGAAATCGAATACCCAAAGAGACAATTCTACAGCTCAACGGCTATAAGAAGATGAATCACCCCGCTCAATGCGGGGTTCTTTTATGGTACAATGATCGTTGAGAATTAGTTTTAGCTTAGCTAGGAGGGAAAGTATGAGAGTGAAACCCTTTGAACTTCTGACGGAAGAAGGGAAGAAGTTTACACACACAGATCTCTATGGAAAGTACACGATCCTATATTTCTTTCCAAAAGCCGGTACAAGTGGGTGTACCAAAGAAGCGATAGATTTTTCTAATGAGCAGTTTGAAGAGACACAAATTGTGGGTGTTTCTAAGGACAGTATAAAAGTTCTGAAAAATTTCAAGGAGAAACACAATTTGAAAATCACTTTCCTTTCAGATTCAGAGGGAACACTCCATTCGATGTTCGATGTTCAAGAAGGGCAAAAAACAATACGGTCTACGTTCATCCTCGACAGATGGGGATTTGTTAGAAGAGAATGGAGAAAGGTCAAAGTTGAAGGTCATGTAGAAGAGGTAAAAAGAGAACTCTTAAATATGATAAAAGAAGACCTGTCCCTCAACAAATACATAGAATGGAGAAGAGCAAGGAGAGCCTTGAAAAGGGACAAAATACCAAGAGAGGAGCTAGAGATACTCATTAAAGCCGCACACCTTGCTCCATCGTGTATGAACAATCAACCATGGCGTTTTGTGGTTGTGGATGATGAGAATGTTCTTTCAAAAATACACGAGACTTTACCTAGTGGAAATTACTGGATGAAAAACGCACCCGTTCTGGTAGCGGTTTATTCACAAAGAAAACTCGACTGTGAACTATCTGACAGAAGAGAATACTTTTTGTTTGATACGGGTTTAGCGGTTGGGAACTTGCTCATTCAAGCAACTCAAATGGGATTTGTAGCACACCCTGTTGCTGGATACGATCCTGTAAAAGTTAAAAACATATTGAATATACCAGAAGACTATATCCTTATAACACTTATCGCCATTGGATTTCTGGGCGATGAAGCCATTCTTTCAGAAAAACATAGAAAAATAGAGAACACCGAGAGAGTGAGAAAAGATCTCTCTGAAATTGTCAAATGGAATGTTTAATCTTCTTCTCTAAAAACGAGAATAGATGTATAAAATACGAATGCAAGTCCGAGTAGAAACATCACAGAAGTTGTGAAAAGATACTGAGAGAATGGGAATATTTCAAAACCCATGGAATATCTGATAAGTTCCACACCGTACTTTACAGGAAGAAAGTAAGAGACAAATTTCAGATAGCGAGGAAGGAAGGAAACAGGGAAATATACACCTGCTAAGAACATCATTATTGTAAAGATTATGACGGCGACTTCTGAAGCTATTTCTGATTTCTTAAAAACGAGAGAAATAAAAGCTCCCAACGCGATGAAGGAGAGAACAGAGCTCACCACAGAAAGAAGAAAAAAAGGTACATTCAAGGAGTAGTGCACGTCGAAAATGAGAACACCAAGTATTAGAATAATCGACGTACTCACGATACCATAAAACATTCTTGCTGATATCAAACCAAAGACGAAAGAAAAATTTCCAATTGGTGTTGCTTTTAACCTTTTCAAGAACCCTCTCTCACGATAGTGTGAAAACACCTCTACCGTTCCAAAAAGGCCAATTGAAAGAAGGGAAATGGCTATAACTCCAGTGAGGGTGTAATCGAACGGAGTGAGCTCTTTAGAGCTTCCCACAGCCTTCTTTTCCACAATCACAACGGGATTCAATCTGTTGAGGAGTCTCTCCACTCTGGTTTTCAAAGACATTTCCCAAGAATCGAGGAGAGATGAATAATATTCGTCGCTTGTGTTTCTTATGAAGATTATTTTATCGCTCTTTATCACAGCTACCTCGTGGTAGTAATCCTTTATTTCTTCGAGAGACGAAAAGACATCACCGAAATCCGAAAAACTTGAGGGTTCGTAGTCAGCAACTACAACAGCTGTCTTCGCAGAAGTTCCAGAACCCCCGAAGATGAAACCAAATATCAAAAGAAACAACACAGGAAAAGCTACTCCGAAAAAAGTAGCTGTTCTATCCCTCCAAGCTTGTTTCCACATAGCGAGAAAGAGAGCTAAAAACTTACTCAACGACCATCACCTGCCTCCATCTAAACAAGAAAAGGATCAGAGAAACAGCAATCCATATGACTGGAACCAAAAGGTGGTTCGAATAGATCATCTTGTAACCAAGATTCCCCCTCAAATAGTCCACAAGATACGTGGCTGGATTCCCCAGAACAAAAGCTTTCAAAGGCCAAGGAACGTTTGACACGTCGAAGTAGAATCCCCCCATGAACATAAAAATTTGGTTGAAAACCTGCGAAGCCGCACCAAGAGCGGAAAAACTTTTGAACAAAGAAACCATGAGGAAAGAAATGCTCAGAAAAGTTAGGAAAGAGAAAAGTACACCGCCGAAAAAATTTAAACTCAAACGGGAAACTCCGTAAACCACCCGTGCGAGGACCATGATTCCGGTAGACGTCATTGTCATAGCAAAGAGCCCGCAAACGATAAGAACGACTAGGTATCCATATTTGCTCAAAGGAGATGCGAGGAGTCTTTTCAAAATGCCTTGTTCTTTGTAAAGTACCAGTTGATAGGGAACCGTGAAGAGGCCGACGGACATTATCCCTACAAGTAAAATGGCAGGAAACACGAAATGTGAGTAATTAATATTTTCCCTTTCCTTCTTTTTGTATTCCACCTTGACTTCCTTGAGTTTTCTAATCTGTAAATCAAGAGATTCTAGAATACTTGAAATAATGTTGGCTAGGGCTATCGATTCTTGCCTTTCCGCTGCATAGGCGACGGTTATCCTGACCGGAACTCGCACTTTTGTTTTAGAAAGAAAGAGGGCTTGTGAAAACAAAGAATCAAAATTTTCAGGTATGATAATACATGCATCAACTCTCCCATATTTCAGGGCTTTCTCAGGTTCTTCGATTTCAATCACTTTTATTCCCGATGGTAGGTTATCGAAAACGCTTTTCAATATCTTGCTATCCCCAACTATCCCTATTCTAAGATTCATACTGGATGGCATGCCACCGAAGATAGAAACCAGAATTAAGTATAGAACAATCGGAAAGATGAAATTCCAAAAAAGAGTGCCTTTGTTTCTGAAATAATCGTTCTTCAGAATGGAGACGATCAATCGCCTCATTCTCTCAGATCCCTACCTGTGAGTTTTAAAAAAACGTCTTCGAGATTAGGCTTCCTGATCATAATATTTGAAACGTCCCATCTCTTTATGAGATCTTTTATTAACTCTTCCGGTTTATCTGTTTCAACAACGTAATGACTGCCTTTTTTTTCAAGAAAATCCACCGTGATGCTCTGTTCGCTGTCGAACTCTACAACCGTTTTCAGGCCTGAAGAGTTTATCAAGTGATCTGGTGACCCTTCGGCGATGATCTTGCCGTGATCGATGATACACACGTAATCCGAAAGTCTCTCTGCTTCTTCCATATAATGGGTTGTTAAAAAGATCGTCTTGCCACGATTTTTGAAATGTTTGATCACTTCCCACACTTGTCTTCTCGCTTGAGGATCGAGTCCTGTGGTAGGTTCATCGAGAAAAACGATCTCAGGATCATTGATAAAAGCGATCGCTACAGCAAGTCTTTGAAATTGTCCGCCGGAGAGATTTTTCACTCTCTTGTTTCTTATCCCTTCTAGACTAAACAAATCAACAACTTCTGAAAGTTCTAGTCCTCTTCCGTAAAGCCCTTTGAAAAGTTTCAGAGTTTCCCACGCGGTGAGGTTTTCAAAAAATGAATTTTTCTGAAGGCAAACCCCTATTTTCTTCTTAGTATCGTTATCCAAAAATTCTTTCCTTTTTCCGAAATAGTAGATCTCTCCCTCATCTTTCTTTCTTAACCCTTCTAGAATCTCCACTGTGGTTGTCTTTCCAGCACCATTGGGGCCAAGAAATGAAAACACAGTTCCTTTTTCCACGGAAAAACTGATCCCATCAACCGCTTTCACTTCGCCATAGTATTTTTTCAGATTAACAACTTTCAACACTTCCAAAATCATCCCCCCTCTTTTCATCATGTTATCATCTTTTTGTGATATTTCAAGCATTTGGAGGTGACCACGAATGTTATTTTTTGCTTTTCTTGGAGGTATCTTGGCAGGCTTTCTAAACGTAATGGCAGGCGGAGGATCGATGATCACTCTTCCGATACTCACCGCATTGGGGCTTAGTATTGACGTAGCAAACGGTACAAACAGAATCGCCATAATCTTACAAAACCTTGTTGCCATTGAAAGGTTCAAAGCCAAAAAGATGCTGAAAATGAATGAGGCTTTTCTTGTGTCCATACCAGCTATTGGAGGGGCCCTATTGGGGAGTAGCATAGCCGTCCAAATAAACAAAGATCTCCTTCAAAAAATCGTGGGTGTGATATTCCTTATCATGGCGATATCTCTCATATGGAAACCAAGAATATGGGTGGAGGATAGAGAAACAAAGAGAAATTGGATGTTGATATACATCGCTTTCTTTTTGATAGGTGTATACGGCGGCTTCATACAAGCAGGAGTAGGATTCCTCCTCATGCCGGCTATCACCCTACTTCTTGGATACGAACTGGTAAAAACCAACGCCATAAAAGTTTTCATCGTGGCATCTTACAACTTGATAGCGCTTGTGATTTTTATACTCAACGGAAAGGTGAACTTTCTGTACGGGTTTGTACTAGCTCTTGGCAACATGACAGGTGCCTGGCTTGCAGCGAATCTTTCTATCAAGAAGGGATCGGAATGGGTGAGATGGATAGTGTTCATTGCAATAGTGATTGCAGGAATAAAATACATTTTTTAATTAACTTTCAACGAGAAAGAAATAAAGATGTGTAATTATATCGATTGGAATAAATGCATAAACCAAAGGAGGTGCAGGTGTTGATAAAAAAAGAACCAGGAATTATTGTAGGAGTGAGCAACAGACATGTTCATCTCTCAAAAGAAGATCTTGAAGCGTTATTCGGTAAAGGTTATGAACTTACACCAATAAAAGATCTCAGACAGCCAGGTCAGTACGCTGCCAAAGAAACTGTTACCATAGTAGGGCCCAAAGGTGCTATTGAGAACGTGAGGGTACTTGGACCCGTAAGAAAAGAAACACAGGTTGAAATCTCAAGAACAGATGCTTTCAGATTGGGAATTCGGCCTCCGGTGAGAGATTCTGGTGATCTCGAAGGCACTCCCGGCATCGTGATAATCGGACCGAACGGGATCCTGGTGAAAGAAAAAGGTGTGATCCTTGCAAAGAGACATATTCATATGCACCCTAAAGATGCAGAACATTTTGGTGTGAAAGATAAAGATATTGTCAAAGTGATCGTCGAGAACGGTGACAGAAAATTGATATTTGACGATGTTCTCATAAGGGTAAGAGAAGATTTTGTATTGGAGTTTCACGTTGACACCGATGAGGCGAATGCTGCCATGCTGAACACAGGGGACTTTGTTTACATAGTAGAATTTTAAAAAGGGGAGCGATTGCTCCCCTTTATCTTACTCTTGAACTTCCACTTCTATGACTCTCTTCTTTCTCTCTTCTTTCTTCGGTATTCTGATAGTCAAGACTCCATTCTTGTACTCTGCTTTGATCTTTTCCACGTCTACATAGTCTGGTAACCTTATTGCCCTTTCGAATTTCCCGGCGCTCCTTTCGACGAAGTAGTAGTTCTTCCCCTTCTGTTCCCTTTCGACCTTTTTCTCACCGGAAATTTTCAATATGTTTTCTTCGACCGTTATTTTGACATCCTTTCTATCTATACCCGGAATCTCAACTTCTACCACCACTTCGTCGTCTGTTTCGTACACGTCCATATCCGGTGCAAAAGCCTCAGCAGCTGGCCTCAGGTCACTCCTGAAGAAATCTTCGAAGAGCCTGTCTATTTCCCTCTGGAGTTCCCTGAACGGTTTGAATATATCCTCTCTTCTTCCGAGAAGCATCGTATCACCTCCCCCTCTTTTATTGATTCGATGATTCACCACCAGTTGCGGATTTATAGAGATACTCCCCTATCTTCATACTTTCTTTCTGGAGGTCATCGAAGAGCATTTTAACTCTCGGAATGTCGTTTCTATTAATAGCATCCCGAAGTTCTTTAATCATGTTCTCCAATCTCGATCTGAGATCTACGGGGACTTTGTCACCGTACTCTCTCAACGTTTTTTCAACACTGTAAGCGAGATCGTCTGCTTTATTCTTGAGTTCGATTTCCTCTTTGATGCGCCTGTCTTGTTCTTCGTACCTCTTAGCATCCTCTATCATTCTCTTTATGTCTTCCTCCGAGAGTTTGTGTCTACCGGTGACAACCATAGATTGCTCTTTTCCAGAACCCAGATCCTTTGCAGACACGTGAACAATACCATCGCTGTCTATGTCGAATGTCACCTCTATCTGAGGTACCCCTCTCGGTGCAGGTGGTATTCCCACGAGTTTGAAGCTTCCAAGGAAAATATTTTCTCTCGCAATAGGTCTTTCTCCCTGATAAACTCTGATTTCCACCTCTGTTTGACCGTCCTCGACAGTCGTGAAGATCTTACTTTTCCTTACAGGTATCTTGGTATTTCTTGGTATGATCGGTTCAAAGAGACCTCCTTTGACTTCTATCCCAAGGGTGAGTGGTGTGACATCTACAAGAACAATGTCCCTTCCCTTGGCCCCCTCCGTTCCTGCCAGTATGGCTGCTTGTATTGCTGCTCCGATCGCAACAGCCTCATCCGGATTAACACTCTTATTGGGTTCTTTCCCAAAGATCTCCTTTATAAACCTTTGAACCATTGGGACTCTCGTCATTCCACCAACCAGTATGATCTCGTCTATATCCTTTGGCGAAAGCTTAGCATCGTTTAGTGCTTGTTCTATAGGCCCACGAGTCATTTCAACGAGATCTCTGGTGAGCGATTCAAACAAGGACCTTGTGATTCTCATCTCGAGGTGTAAAGGTTGACCACTTGGAGAAACTGCTATGAACGGAAGACTAACATCTGTCTCCATCTTCGTCGAGAGTTCTATCTTAGCCTTTTCGGCTGCATCTCTCAATCTCTGAAGAGCTTGCCTGTCCTCTCTGAGATCTATTCCGTGTTGCTTTTTAAACTCCTCAGCCATCCAATCTATGAGTCTCTGGTCGAAATCATCTCCACCAAGATGATTATTACCAGCGGTTGCGATAACCTCGATCACTCCATCACCTATTTCAAGTATTGAAACATCGAAAGTTCCTCCTCCGAGATCATAAACCAAGACTTTCTGTTCTTTACCAGCCTTATCCAAACCGTACGCGAGAGCCGCCGCTGTTGGTTCGTTGATGATTCTCAAAACTTCAAGTCCCGCTATGATTCCTGCTTCTTTTGTTGCCTGTCTTTGAGCATCGTTGAAGTATGCAGGACATGTGATGACTGCTTTCTTTATTTCCCCACCCAAATACGCCTCAGCGTCTTTTTTGAGCTTTTTCAAAATGAATGCACTGATTTCTTGCGGAGTATATTCTTTGTCATCTATTCTAACTCTGTAATCGGTTCCCATTTTTCTCTTTATGGATTTTATTGTCCGCTCGGGATTGAGTATCATTTGCCTCTTGGCAGGTTCACCAACGAGAATTTCTCCACTTTTAGTAAAAGCAACAACAGATGGTGTTATTCTACTACCCTCCGCGTTGGGTATCACCTCAACCGTTCCATCCGGTTTCATCCAAGCTATGACAGAATTAGTCGTTCCGAGGTCTATTCCAACAACAAATTCTTTCTTTTCTGCCATTTTTCCACCTCCTTATCGGTCTTTCCGTGGAAAATTATAGAAAGCTCTGGGTAATATGTCAAGTGTTAGGATTCAAATTGGTTAATAGATAAAAATATGATAAAAAGACCATTTTGTGTATGGTAATGTATATGTAATAATATTGTATAGCAAACGAAATGTATGAATGACAAGAACATTTTCCTAAAAAAATAAGCTATAATAAATTGCGTTAGGGAGGGATACAAATGAAACTAGCAGAAGCATCATCAAAGAGACCTATTGCCATCCTGATGTTACTAACCGCTGTTGTATTCTTAGGGATTATATCTTTTCAACACCTGAAGTTAGATCTCCTACCGCAGATCGAATATCCGTATGCCGTCGTTATAACCACGTACATGGGAGCAGGGACGGAGGAAGTAGAAGAACTCGTAACAATCCCTCTCGAAAAGTACATCTCCTCTACACCAGGGGTTAGAAGGTTTACTTCCATGTCTATGGATTCTGTTTCGTTCATAATTGTGGAGTTCAACTGGAACGTGAAAACTTCTGACGCAGTAGGCAGACTCTCTCGATACATAGACCTTGCAGCAAGAGAGCTCCCGGAAGGCGTGAAACCAATAGTAGTTGAATTTGATCCATCTTTGCTACCAGTGTACGCCTTCTCAACTGAAGAAAACTACGAAGAAGTTGTCTCACATATAAGAAGATTGTCCGACGTTGCCAGTGTGGAAGAGTTGGGAAAACCTAGGAAAGTCGTTGAAATCGTTCTGAACCATGAAAAAATAAAGAAGTTGGATGTAGATCCATCACTTATAGAAACTCTTCTCTCTGGAAACTTGGTTTATCCTTTTGGTTATGTAGAAGACAGTGAAGGAAATATCTATCCAGTGTCCGTGGACGGTCGTTTTAAAAGCTTAGAAGATTTGAAAAACACTATCGTTGGGTTCAGAGGAGTGAAATACCAGTCTCTGTTGAGAGGAGATATTCCCAAATTACTCGTCCCCGTTCGTTTAAAAAACATAGCAGATGTCAAGATAACAGAAGAAAACGTTCAAGGAGAAATCAGGGTCAACGGAAAAAAAGCATCTCTCGTCGCAGTATATAAAAGAAGTGGTGCGAACACGGTTAAAACTGTACGAGAAATAAAAAAGATCTTGAAAAATTCCGGCATAAATTATGTCGAAGCTGTGAATCAAGCCTATTATACGGAAAGAGCTATAGACAATCTCCTCAAAAATCTGTTTTATGGCTTTATTGCTGCTTTTATCGTGGTTTTGATATTCCTTAAAGATTTCACCTCCACATTCGTCACCTCTTTTTCTATACCTCTCTCTTTGACGGTAACTTTTGTCTTTCTGTACGCTTTCGGAATCAACCTAGATACACTGACGCTCGGCGGATTAATAATGGCATTGGGGATGTTGGTGGATAACTCGATTGTTGTGTTCGAAAACATTTACAGACACCGTTCCCAGGGAAAACCTATCCCCGATGCTGCTAGGGAAGGAACTAGCGAAGTATGGGTCGCCATACTGGCATCTACTCTGACTACCGTATCCGTATTCCTTCCCGTTGTCTTCTTTACTGGCTTCGTGGTTAGATTGTTCAAGTACTTCGCGCTTGCCTTTGCGTTGGCCCTCTTTTCTTCACTCTTTGTGTCAACGGTCATCGTTCCAGCTGGCACACGTTGGATAAAGCCGAAAAAGGGCAGAATGACCGAGAAACTTCAAAGATCGTACAGAAAAGCACTGGAGTGGTGTTTGGAGCGAAAAAGTATCGTTCTCACTGTTGCAATTGCTCTTGTGATCATATCTGCAATGTTTCTTCTTTCAAAACCACTGGGTTTCATTCCGACCTTTCAAACGAATCTTGTTGTAATTGATATGAAACTCCCCCCCCAAGCTTCTTATAAGAAAACAGCAGAAGCAGTCCGAGTGATAGAGGACTACCTGAATACATATCGATTGGATTACAACATAACATCTTTTTATTCGGAAATAGGTGTGACGAGTGAATATTCCCAATTGATGGGAAGAGGGCAGAATGAAGCTCGAATCATGGTGAATCTAGGAGGTAGCAGAAAAGAGTTCGGTCGAAATAGAGAGAGACTGAAAAAAGACATATCTTCGCTTAATATTTCTGGCGCGAAGGTAGAAGTTTTGGAACAATCCCAACAGATTTACGAGATCCTCGGATATCCTATAACAATCGAGGTGAGAGGAGATAATTTGGAAGTAATCCAAAGGAAAGCCGAAGAAATTTACAACTCACTGAAAGCCATTCCAGAAATCGAAAAGGTTCAGATCAGAGATTCATATAAAAAGAATGTAATGCACATCGAAATCGATAGAAATAAAGCGCTTATGAACGGTGTGGTAGCTGGTCAGGTATTCCTGGATCTGCAAACGTACCTTCTCGGAAAGACTCTGGGAACTTTGAAAACATCTGAAGGAACATTACCCATAATCTTAAGAAAAAGCGAATCTCTCACGGTGGAATATTTGCCCAAAATACCTCTTGGAGGCTTGAAAGGTGATGTTCCTCTCGGAACAATCGCAAGCATTTCTCAACGAGACATTCCCTCGGTGATAGATCATTCAGACGGTGAAAGAGTTGCTTACGTGGATGTGGTGATAGCAGAAGGGTCGCTTGGAAACATATCAAAGAAAGTAGAAGAAACTCTAGAAAAACTGGACCTTTCAGGAGTGAAAGTAGATCTTTCAGGACAAAAAATTTTCATGGATGAAGCGCTTTCTGAGCTTCGTTCAGTTGTTTACATAGCGATTTCTCTTGTATACATGATCCTTGCGGCTCAGTTCGAATCTTTCGTTCTACCATTCGTCATTTTCCTCACCGTTCCCTTCGCAATCGTTGGTGTAGCCTTTGCTGTTTTGATAAACAATTACTCGCTGGATGTACCCGTTCTTGTCGGTCTTTTAACACTATCTGGAACTGTTGTTAACAACGCAATCGTTATGCTTACTAGAATCGAGCAAATAAGAAAAGATAAAGATTTGAAAGAATCTATTTTGGAAGGAGCACAAGGAAGGCTTAGACCCATATTAATGACCACCTTCACTACCATTGTGGCGTTGCTTCCAACAGCCTTGAGCCATGGAGAAGGCGCCGAAATAGAATCTCCCATTTCATGGGTTGTGATCTTTGGAATGCTCATATCCATGCTGTTCACACTGTTTGTAATACCGGTGATTTACTCATTGTTCCGAAGAAAAATCAAAGTATAGAAGAAAGCTTTTCAACGATCTTTTCACAGCTTTCAGTATCCCTCACAGCAACAAATATTGTATCATCACCTGCAAGCGTTCCCACAATTTCATCAATGTCAAGTCTATCGATGACTCGGGCTATACCACTGGCAGTTCCTGGTATAGTCTTTATAACGATCAAATTTCCCGCTTTATCTATACTCTCAACGAAGGACTTGAAATTTCTTTTCAATTCTTTCCAGGGATCGATAACGGGCGTTTCATCCAAGAGTCTATAAACGTAATGCCCGTTTTCATCCATAATTTTCACCGCTCCGATTTCTTTTAGATCACGAGCTATGGTTGGTTGAACGGCCCTTATTCCATACTTTTTCAGCTCCTCTACGATTTGAAATTGATTGCTTATTTTCTTTTCGTGTATTATCTTTTTTATCAATTCTTGTCTTCTTTTTTTTGACACTTTCAAGACCAATCACCTCCGTTCTTCAATATTGAAAGCACATACAATTATACAGCATAAATATAAAAAAATCAGAAGAAAAATTCATTTGTTATGGTGATGTTAATTTAATTGTAAGTTTTTTGTTTATCGATCTTAATATATCTCTGCTAAAAATCATAGAGGGGGTGGGAAAATGATCAAAAGGGTAAAAACGGGTATCCCAGGTATGGATGAAATTCTCCATGGAGGAATACCTGAAAGAAATATTGTTCTCCTTTCAGGGGGACCTGGAACAGGTAAGACCATCTTTTCTCAGCAATTCCTTTGGAATGGGCTTCAGATAGGAGAACCAGGCATTTACGTTGCTCTTGAAGAGCATCCCGTTCAAGTAAAGAAAAATATGGAAGAATTTGGTTGGAATGTAACACCTTTTGAAAAGGAAGGAAAATTTGTCATAGTGGATGCTTTTACTGGTGGAATCGGTGAGTATGCAGAAAAAGAGCTGTATGTTGTGAGGGATATAGACGACGTAAGAGAACTCGCTGAGGTTTTGAGAAGAGCAATAAAAGATATACAGGCAAAGCGAGTGGTTATAGATTCTGTTACAACTCTTTACATAACGAAACCAGCGATGGCAAGAAGTGTGATATTCCAACTCAAAAGAATCCTTTCCGGTCTTGGTTGTACTTCGCTTTTTGTAAGTCAAGTATCGGTTACGGAAAAGGGATTTGGAGGCCCTGGCGTTGAACACGGTGTGGACGGTATCATAAGACTCGATTTAGACGAGATAGATGGTGAACTCAAAAGAAGTTTGATCGTATGGAAAATGAGAGGAACATCACATTCTATGAAAAGGCATCCCTTCGAGATCACCAACAAAGGAATCGTAATACATCTTTCAGAGGGGGGTGAAAAAGATGAAGCTTAATTTCAATCCGGTGACTAAAGAGGAAATCCATCGACTCGAAGTTGCTTTGCTCGTTGGAACTCTTTTCAGAAAAGAGGTACTAGAAGAGATCCGCAATTCTTCTGAAAGACTCACATGGGTAGACAGCTTGGCAGTGGCATCCGGTGCGCTTGCAAGAGCGAAAGCAGGAATGACCGCATCTGAGATCGCTGAAGAACTTGGAAGAACTGAAGCAACTATTAGAGAACACGTTAAAGGAGATACCAAAGCTGGGAAGCTCGTAAACGAAACCTATGAATTGCTTAAAGAAGGAAGATTGAACGTAGAAGGAATCATAGGGGAAGGCATGTCGATTTCTGAGAGTGAAAAACTCCAAGTGATCAAAAAAGAACTTGAAGAAATTAAACAGAAATTGGAGTCCATCATCCAGAAATTATGAGGCGGGGGATCTCTCCCCGCTTCTTGTAAAAAATAATACCACAAGACCTCCTAAGAGTATCACACTTCCTAGTACTGAAAACATGAGATCATAGGATTTCTCCGCGAGAATACCCGCCAAAAGAGGTCCAACGGTAGCACCAAAGAACCTTGCCGAGCTGAGAAGGCCAAGGGCCTGTCCTCTTTGGAGATAATGGAACCTTCTTCCCAAAAAATTGTTGGTACCGTTGATGAAAGCCCCAAAACTTGTACCTAAGGTGGCATAAGCGAGAACAGGAGCCCATCGTTCAGGAACCATCATTAAAAATGGAGTCAGCGCTGATAAAAAAATCCCCAAAGCGCTCACTATTTTCGGATCGATTTTCTCTGACAATCTACCGAATAAAAAATGAGAGGGTATCTGAATGAGCGGATTTACCGATGTTATGAACCCTATTGTTGAAGCATCAAAATGGAAGGTATCGTTCAAATAAACTGCTATCAAAGACATAGATCCGGAGGTTCCCATTTGCCTCAGAAGGCTGCCGACGTATACAGCCCATGTTCCATTTTCGAGAACGAGTCTCTTAAAATGTTTCTCTTCTCTCTTTTTCTCCAATTTCTTTTCTTTCAACATAAGAATGGGAATCACCGCAACGGCTATAACAATCGAAAAGAAAACAAAAGCCATTTTTAAATCGATGAAGATAAGTAGAAAACCTATAGAGAGCCTGCTCAAAAGCATCCCCAATGAGTTTGAAGAATTGTAGAGAGAAAAACCAAGTGCCATTCTTTTTTTGGTACTACTGAGTGCCATAGCTGCAGGAGGATACATTCCGTTGAAAAAAGCAATTACCATAGAGATTATTAGGATAGAAAGCGGACTATTTATGACTGCATACAACGGATAAAATGCAGAAGCCAGAACCAGACTCGAAATAAGAAAAGGCTTCCTACGACCTGTTTTATCGGATATTCTTCCCCAGAAGAGATTTGAAAAGGTACCAACAGCCCCTCGAAGACTGGAAAGGAGACCTATCAAAAAAAGCGTTGCCCCGATTTCCTTCATGCGAAGCTGTATCAACAGATTAAAACTCATGGTCCCCATTGAGCGAAGTGTGTTAGTTAAAAAAAGCATAAGTCTCCTCCCATTTTTGTTCGTTTCACGAACTATTTTACCACAATACGAGAACTATCTACTCCCTGTTTTTTTGGATACAAGAGATTCGATCCATTTAACAAATGCGGAATAATTCCTAGTTTGAATGTAAACTCTACCGGGCCCCGTGAAAGTGCATACTAATCCTTCACCACCAAAAATAGTAGATTTCAATCCACCAAATGTTCTGACATTCCAATTTACCGTTCCATCAAAAGCAACAACATGACCTGTGTCTATTGTTATCTCTTCGCCCGGTTGAAGATCTATTACTTTGATGCCGCCAAAAGAAGAAACAGCCACATCACCAAATCCTAAAAGCTTCAACAAAAATATTCCTTCTCCAGCAAAAAACGATTTGAATCCTCCAAAAGAAACATCTATATCCACCGAGGTATCGCTAGCCAGAAAAGAAGTAGATTGTACGTAAAGTTCCTCTTTCAGGGATATCACTTCAATATCACCGGGAAGTTCCGGAGCTACACCAACCTCCCCATTTCCGTGGGAGGTATAGGTATTCATGAAGAAACTCTCACCACCAAGGATGGCTCTTTTTAAAGCTTTCCAAACACTGCCTCCTGATGAGGTATTGACTTCTATGTCCCCCTTCATGTACACCATTGCACCTGGCTCTACTTTCACACTTTCACCTGGAGATAGGAAAATTTTCAAGAGGGAGTAGCTTCCCTTTAGCTCTATTCCGTAGTTCATCTTTCTTTCCCCCTTTTTCTGTAAAATTCACAGTGTTTTTTCAAGAAACACTCTTCGCATTTTGGATTCACTGGTCTACACACTTTTCTTCCAAACTCGACCATCGAACCGTTGATAGGTCCCCAGAGATCTTTAGTTAAGAGCTTCTTCAATTTTTTTTCTGTTTCCTCCGGTGTTTTCGTTTTCACCCATCCCAATCTGTTACTGATCCTATGAACATGGGTATCTACTGCAAGAGCTGGTTTTCCGAATCCAACCCAAAGCACAATATTAGCGGTTTTCCTCCCTACACCTGGAAGTTTCAGCAACTCTTCTAAATCGGAAGGAACTTTTCCATTGTACTTTTCCACGATGATTTTGGATATCTCAACGATTCTTTCGGCTTTTTGTTTGTACATACCAGATTCCTTTATCAGTTCATAAAGATCCTCTGGTTTAACTTTGGCAAGATCTTCTGGCGTTCTATAAACTTTGAAGAGTTTCGTCGAAGCTCTTTCTGTGTTTTCATCACGAGTTCGCTGACTTAAAACGGTCGAAATCAGCACTTTAAAAGGATCTTTCTCTTTATGATCCCTTGGAAAACGTCTTATAATCTCTCGCGCGAGTTCTTCTATCAACATCTCACCTCACAGATCTTCGAGTAAATATTTGTAAGCTTTGTAAGTTTCGAAAAGATCCGCTTTTGAGGAGAGTTCAAAAGGAGAATGCATTCCAAGAAGAGCGGGTCCCATATCGACCACATCTGCTCCTCTTTCCGCAAAAAATTTCGCTATTGTACCTCCTCCCCCCTGATCAACTTTTCCCAGTGTCGCCACTTGCCATATCACATTTCTTTCGTTCAGAACTTTTCTGACACGGCCAACGAATTCCGCGTGAGCATCGTTTGTAGAATATTTTCCCCGGGCTCCCGTGTATTTGACAAGCGCCACACCGTAACCAACTCTGGGAGCGTTTTGCAAGTCGTGCACATCTTTGTAAGGTGGATTAACCGCGGCACAAACATCTCCGGAAATCACCGATGTTCTCTCTAGAACTTCATCGAGAGCAAATTCTGAATCTTTTGCCCCTTGCATTTTCAGAATTTGCCTCAAAACTCTTAGATAGAATCTTGCTTTTGCTCCCGTGTTTCCATCACTACCTATTTCCTCCTTATCGAAAAGCACAACCCCCACAGACTTTTCAGGCTGTGAATCGAGCAGAGCTCTCAAAGCTGTATAAGCACATATCCTATCATCCTGTCCATAGGCTCCTATAAGACTTCTGTCCACACCTACTTCTTTGGGAGGAAAAGCGGGAACAACCTCTATCTCAGCACTGACGAAATCTTCTTCTGTGATACCGTACATTTCATTCAAGATTTTCAAAACGTTCGTCTTCACCGCTTCTTTTTCTTCCTCATTCAGAGGAATGGTTCCAGCAATGAGCATGAGATTTTCCCCTTTGAACTTCTCGGAGATCTTGGCATCTTCTTTGTCCAGATGAGGTAGAAGATCCGGAATGGTGAAAACAGGATCGTCAGGCTTATCACCTATATGAATTTCTACCTCACTCCCATCCGATTTGAACAACACTCCATGAATCTCAAGAGGTATGCTGAACCACTGATATTTTTTTATTCCGCCGTAGTAATGAGTTTTGAACAGTGCAATTTGTTCGTCTTCAACCAAGGGATTGGGTTTGAAATCTAGCCTGGGAGAATCGATGTGAGCCACTACCATATTTAAGCCTTTTCTCAGATCATCTACCACCTTGAAAGCGGCAATTGCTTTCCCTCTGTTCACAACATAAACAGTCATGTTCATAGGATCTCCTACAAAATCTCCAAGAGGAACAAACCCTGCGTTTTCAAGAAGGTCTTTCACCTCTTTTACAACGAGACGTTCCGTTTTCGCTCTTCCTATGAATGCTATGTAGTCCTTTGAGAAAGATTCTATCTCTCCTCTTTCTCTGTAGTGCCAGACATTCCTTTTTTCCGCTTTCACTCAAATCACCTCCGTACTGTAAGCTTTTACATGAACACCTTCGAAAACATGTTCCTCTCCAGACAAATTGTGGAACACTTTTAGAGAGTGGTTCTTATCTTTTAGTCGATATACAAGAAGTTTCCCTTCTCTGCAGAGAAATTCCAATTCTGCATTGTCCAACCATGGATTTTCCTTCCGAAACGTGGCCCATTTCAGAAAGTGAGAAAAAACAGAGTTTGGATCCTTTTTTTGATGCTCAACGGAAATTCCACTGAAAGGTTCGTTGAAAGATGGCCATTTCCAAAAAGCCTGTCCCTCAACGCACATATTCTCACTCCAAGGAAATGGATCCAACACTTCTTCAGTATGTGGTTTCCGATAAATCCCTTTCATTCCCAGTTCATCCCCGTAAAATACCAACGGCACACCGGGAAGCGTAAAAAGAATGGAGAGAGAGAGTTTCACTTTCTCTTTTATGAAACCATCTTCAAAGCTTGCAAGTCTCGACATATCATGGTTCGATGTGAAATTGACGGGAAGATAGTCTTTCCCGATCAACGCTCTCTCGATGGATGCAACCAAAATACTGGCATTTTCTTTCCAGATGGCTTCTTTTATACAATGAGACGTATCGAAATTCAGCATGTATCCAAAAATTCTACCATGCTCATCGACTACTTTGTATTCCGCCCATATTTCCGCAAGGAAAATACCGTCCAATCCGGAAAGAAAATGCCTCCAAAAACGCACATTTTGTTCGAGAGAATCTTTCATATGTTTTGCTGCATCGAATCTAACACCATCCACGCCCATTTCTAAAAGATATTGAACCAGTTTTTTCATCTCTTCGAACACCTTGGGATTGTTGTAATTCAAATCCGGGGAAAGCGGCCCGAACAATCCTCTGTAGTATCTTCCATCTTCCAAAGGATGCCATATCCTCTCCCCATCCCAATCCCTTCTTTCATCTAAATTTGTTTTATCGTCCGCCCAAACATAATAATCTTTGTACTTCTGATCACCTTTCATAGCTTTTTGAAACCACAAATGCAGGAAACTCGTATGATGAATGGGAAGGTCGAGAACGATTTTCATACCATTTTCATGAAAGACACAAACCAATTTTTTGAACTCTTCCACCGTACCATATTCAGCTTTAAAAGAGTAAAAGTCCACTACATCGTATCCATGAAATGATATGGAAGAAAAAACCGGCATGAGCCAGACAAAATCTACACCGATGTCTTTGAAATATCCGATGGAGGATATCAACCCTTTGAAGTCTCCTAAGCCATCGAAATTTCCATCTCTGAAAGATCTTACGTACAACTGATACCCTATCATTCCTCCAACCTCCTAGGTTCTACCAATATTGTTTTGTAGTTCGTGTATATGACCATCCCAGGTTTGAACCCCTTTGGCTTTTTAACATATTTTATGAGAGTATAATCTACTGGGACTTTCCCGGAATCTTTTCCTTTTGAATAACCTGCAGCGAAACTCGCTGCGTACTCTATAACCTCCTGTGGAACTGTTTTGCCACCTGCTTTTACAACAACGTGTGCTCCCGGCATCTCGTGAGCGTGCAACCAAATATCTTCTTTGGAAGAAGATCTAACAAGTTCATCATTTTGCTTGTTGTTCTTTCCTATAAGAATTCTAAACCCCATATATTTCGTCTCTCTAAATCGAGAAGTTTCTCTTCTCTTGTGTTTGTTTTTACTTTCTTTTTTCCTCAAGAGCCTAGCTTCTCTCATTTCTTCCTCTATTCCTTCAAGTGACTCCAGATCTTCCGCGTCGTCTATGGTTTGCCATAGTTGATAAAGATAATCCTTCTCTTTCTGAATATCCTGGATTCGTTTGCTAACCTTTTCTTTCTTTCTCAAAAGTTTTTTGTAAGTGTCATAGTACTTTTGAGCAGTACGAGAAGGATCATTACCTACATCTACAACAACCTTCTCACCCGTTTCCCAGTCCACAAGTTCAACTTTCCCTGTTTTCCCTTTGATTTTCCAAAGATTCTGAATTATCAGATCACCGATTCTTTTATGCTCTTTCGCTTTTGTTGTACTCGAGAGCTCCTTCAAAAGCTTTTCCTCTAACTCTTCCAACTCCTCGATCTTTTTCGTCACGATTTTAGAAAGACGATTCTTCATGTTTTCCAAAGTAGATTTTTCTTCTTTCCATCTTACAAACTCGTTGAGTCCTTCAGAAGGGCTTTCGAAATACTTTTCATCAAGGTTCAGCATCGTATATTTGAAAGCAGAAATTTCCACAGGGTGTGATTTCTCGTAGTAAACAAAAACACCGTTATCAACGATCTCTTCCTTTATCCGATTTAGGGCTTCGAGGATCCTTATCCTGTCCACTTCATTCCATGGTGTATCGGAGGAGTATCCACATCGGTACAACACTTCCTCCACAGACAAAGGGGAGAAACCTTCTAAGAGAGACAAAAGAACATTCTTTGCCGTCTTCGGACTTTTATCAGGAAGTTCTTTGAGCTCAAATAAAGAAAACTTCCCAGATGGAAAAGGAGTGAACTCTTTCCCGGGAAGAATCTCTCTTTTCTTCGTCACAATTCTCTTGTGAGCATCTACGATTTTTCCTTCTTTCACCAAAATTATGTTAGAGTGTGCCCCCATTATTTCTACAAAGAGGTTTTTTTGAACATTTCCTTCTACCTCATCTAACTTTTCAAACTCGAAAACGATCGTTCTATCCATTCCCAGCTGTTTTATACCCAGAAGCCTCGCTCCTTTCAGTTCCTTCCTCAGAAGCATCGTAAAAGAAGTAGGCATTTTTTCTGATGAGCTTTCCTTTTCGGCAATAGAAACGTGAGAAATATCTGGTTTCAGACACACACGAATAACTCTTGACCGAAACAAAAAGTAATAATCAACGGTTGTAGGCTGATATATCTGCCTGAGGTATTCGTTTTTTAGGTTCCTCAATTCCCTGACCACCTTGTAGATCAATAAACCGTCTACCGGCATATCACTCAACCTCTATGCCATACTTCTCTATGATCTCAAAAACTTTTCTGATATCCTCCGCATGTTCTTCGTTTCCACCTGGTGTTTCCAAAATCCAAGGCACATTGCGAATCTCTTTGAAAGAAAAGAAAACGGCGAAACCTTTTTCACCGATAAAACCCTTTCCTATCCTCTCATGCCTGTCCTTTGCGGCTCCAAGAGGATATTTAGAATCGTTGAGATGAATCATCTTGAGCTTTTCCAGTCCAAAAAGATCTTCTATTTCGTTCAAGAGAGCTTCCACTCCTTCTTTTTTGGTGATATCGTAGTTGGAGTCAAAACCATGACACGTGTCGTACGTGATCGCCATCCTATCTTTCTGATCAACAAGATCGTATATCTTCTTCAAATGTTCCAGCTTGTAACCGATATTCCCTCCCTTTTGAGACACATTTTCGAGGAGTATAACAACGCGTTTTGTGGTGTTCAAAACTTCGTTCAAACCACGAGCGATTCTATCCATTCCTTCAGCTTCACCAGTTCCAAGATGACTCCCAGGATGAATGTTCAAGTATTTTATCCCCAATTTGTTGCAAATCTCTACCTCTGTTTTCAACAAACTTACAGACTTTTCCCACACGTCTTCTTTTGGACTGGCGAGATTTACCAAATATCCGCAGTGACAGAAAGCATTTTCCCAATCGATTTTGCACCTTTTCATTTCCCTCTTGAACTTATTAGAAACATCATCAGAAGGGATGGAAGCTCTCCATGAACGGGCGTTGTGGGGAAATATTTGAAAAGAATTTCCCCCAATTTTTACTGTATCTCCCGGAACTCTATCGAATCCTTTCGAAATTGGCATATGAGCACCTATCTTTATCATTCCACTTCCTCCTTTCGAACACCTTGTGTTATCATTGGTGAGGGTGATCTAGATATGTGGACAGTTGCTTTGATTGTGTTAGCCTTCACCATATATTCATTTTACACTTGGGCCTTTCTGATTCGCCACAGAAAAATCATCAAATACATAGAGAGAGACATATCCATTTTGGAGGAGAGAGAAAAACTCTTCAAGAGAGAAGTAAAATCCGGTAATTCTCTTGTCGAAGGAAAATACAAAGAAATACTGTCCCTTTTGGAAAAAGCGAGAAAGGAATACTACTCAGAGGTGGAAAAATTCAACCGAAAACTCAGATCACCCATTTTCTTTCTACCCGCTAAACTCTTTGGTGAGAAACCCATAGAAAAGATAGATTAAACTTTCTTCTTGCGCTCTCTCCAGATTTTTTCTGCTTCCTCCAGTGATATTCTTCTTTCCCAAAACAACCACGGTTTTCTGTGAGAGATTTTCTTTACCACTCTTTTTATAGAATTATCGAGGTTTATTCCATAATCCCTTTTGGCCACTACTCCTACAAGAAAAGCATCGTATATCAAATCCCCTATCTCTTCCTCGAGATTGTCTAGATCTTTCTCATCAAGGGCTTTTTTTATTTCCTCGATCTCAGAAGAAAGTGCTTGGAGAAGATCGTACAGACTTTGTTTTTCAAGCCACGGACATTTTTGAAGGCTCCTCTGGATTATATCCCAAAGTTCTTCTATCATAGCACACCTCCTTTAAAACTCTTTTGTCCATATTAGCAACTCGACCAAGTCACAATCCTTCGCTGGTTTAAAATAATTATAGTAGAAGAATCAAAAAATAAGGAGGTGAAAGATATGAAGATAGCATTCATCAGTAGATGGGGCGCCACATGTGGCGTGGGGATGCATGCAGAGATCCTCGCAAGAGAATTAATCAGAATGGGGCACAAAGTGATAGTTTTCGCCCCAACGGAAGAGAGCGCCTTAAAGGAAGTGAAGTACTACAAAAGAACGGAAGCTCAAGACCCTGAATTTGTTAAAAGGGAAATGTACACCGAAGTGGACAACGTCACGGAAGAGGGATGGATAAAAGAAGAAGAGATTTTGAAGGAAGATTTCGACCTGTTGATAGTAGAAGCATTTTGGAAGATCCCAGTGAAACCTCTCACGAAATTGATCGAAAAGCTAAAAGTTCCTATTATATCTGTCTTCCACGAGGCCAACATTTTCAAGGCAAAAGAAATTGTGAAATTGCCAGCCGACAAGATCGTAATATTCGATAGGAGGTTTTACGATGAAATCCTTGAATTTTACGAAATTCCCAGAGAAAAAGTAGAAGTAATCAGCTATCCAGTGATGAAACCATTCGATGTAACGCCGGAAAGACCCATTGATGAAAATAAATTTTTGTTTTTTTCCTTCGGAAGGCAGCCCGTTGAAGAGTACTGTGATTTCCTGAACGCTTTGAGGAAACTGAGAAATAAGTTCTCCAATCTTCATTATTGGATAATTAGATCGGATGGTAGAGTCGACTACGATGCAGAATGGATTACTCAGTGGCAGAAACGACCGACTGTGGAAAAATTATACAGCTATCTAAAAGGTTCGAACGTTCATCTGCTACCAAAGGGGAATACACCAAATGTGGTAGTATCTTCTACACTCTATCAGATTATCGCAAGTGAAACCCCTATCGTCATAAGAGACAGTAGATTCGTTGAAACGATTCAAACGGATTCTTACGGATTCGGGCCTATCGTAAAGTACAAGGATGTACACGATTTGGTGAAAAAACTTGAACTTCTTATGATGGATGAGGAACTAGTGGAAGATATAAGGAAAGAAGTAAGGATTTTTGTGGAGAAGTATGGTGGAGATAAAATAGCTCAAGAGTTTTTGGAGCTTGCAAAGTCTATCAAAAAGTGAGGGGTATTTTCCCCTCACTTTTCCACCATTACTTTCAATGCCTTTGGTAATATAGAGAAAGTCACTTTTTTTACCCAAATAGTTTCTCCATCCAGCTCTATTGGTTCCTCTTTCTGAAATTCCACGGTCACCCTCTGCGCTTGATAACCTTCAACACCGGGATGCTCCAAAAGTTTCCCATTAAACACCCTGTGAACATTAGCCAATATTCTGAGTTTACCTATATCGTTGATCACCGTAACCGCGAGAAGTCCATCGTCGGGAACAGCATGGGGTACTTGGTTCATCCCCCCTCCATTGTACTTACAAATTCCAACGTTCATAGAGAAAACTTTCTTTTTCCATTTCTTTCCATCGATTACAATGATTGCATCCGTGGGTTTGTACTTTAAAATGGAAGAGAAAATCCTCAAAAAATAAGAAAATCTGCTCTTCTTCTTGAGAAGATTTGTTCTATACGTTACAAATCCATCGAAAAACAATCCAGCGACGTTAACAAACGCTCGTTTTTTCCTTTTACCATCCAGTGCCTCATATTCTGCTATTCCCAAATCCTGCACGAAAGTTTTACCTTTTTTCAACACTTCGACTGCCTTTTCGAGATCCAAGGGAACGTTAATCGTCCTGGCCCAGTCCTTTCCACTTCCAACGGGGATCCATCCGAAAGTAACTTTTTCCAAGTCACAATCACTCAAGAACACTCCGTTTACTACTTCGTTCACTGTACCATCTCCACCCATCGCGACGATCCTATCATAACCTTTCATACAAGCGTCTCTAGAGATCTCAACAGCATGACCCGGCTTTTTCGTGAAAATAACTTCGTATGATATTCCGTATTTTTCAAGGATTTTTTTTACTTTCGGCCAAACTTTTCCAGTATTTCCACTATTCGATACTGGATTGCAGATCAGAAAGACCACACTCATCCCCTGCCAACCAACGCAAGAGTTATGGATACAGCAAAGAAAATGAGACTCAAAAGAAGGAATTTCTTTCCCTTCTTATCGTAAAACCTTTTCTTTTGTTCCTGTTTTCGTTTAATGGCACGAGTCCCAAGATCAAAGAACACGATGGATACAAAAAGGGCACCAAACCCCACAAAAAACGAGATATCAGAAACGAGTCTCAACATTTCACCTCCGCAAAAGATATTCTAACAGAAAAAGGGCAGGATTTCCCTGCCCTTGTTGTTGTAGCCTCTTTGTACCAATCAATTGTAAGGTTTCATGGATTCACTATAAATCGTTTTGACCAATTCCTTATCGACATTCATCGGAGCTGAATTTAAAAGGAGATCGAGAACAGGCGTTTCGAAGGCAAGTTTTACGAGTTTGGGAATATCTTCCTCCGAAAAACCGACGTCCGCGAGTTTTTCTTTAACTCCAAGCTCGAAAATCCACTGCTCCAGCTTCGCAGCAACTTCCTCGGCTTCGTCTGATATACCCTTTAGCCCGGGGATTATTGGCTGATAGATATAGGCTAGTATCTGAGGTTTAACTTTATAAGTATACTTAACAACAGCTGGAAGGAGCATTGCAAGCCCCAACCCATGGGGCAAGTCTGGTTTTACGGCACTCAATGGATGCTCGAGAGCGTGTGTGAGGTGTAGCATGCCGTTATCGAAAGAAACACCGGCAATCATGGAAGCGTACATTAAGAAATAACGTGTTTCCAAATTTTCAGGTTCTTCAATCACCTTTGGTAGATATTCTGCTATCAGTTCCACAGTGTCCCTTGCAAGGTTTATAGAGAGAGAATTCGTTAGAACGGTTGTCGATGCTTCCGTTACATGGTTTAGAGCGTCCAGTGATGTATAAATACTTTGTTTTTCTGGAAGTGTTTTTGTAAGTTCTGGATCATCGATAGAAAAGGTTGGATATATACAATCATATGCAATTGCTGGCTTGTATTCTTTTTCGAGAATAGATGCCACTGCGAACCTATCAACCTCTGTACCAGTACCATGAGTTGTGTTTATAGCCACTATGGGTTTTGCCCTCTCTGGAGCAAACTTTTGCTCATACAATTCCTCAGCACTCCTTTGAGAATATTCCAAGAGAATCGCCACACTTTATAGCTGTGTCTATAGGACTTCCCCCACCAATACCGATTACCGCTTGAGCGTTAATATCCAAAGCTTTCTTCGTTGCCTCATTTATTTGCGCAGTAGTTGGATTCGGTGTAACATTTTCATACACTATGTACTCGATACCCTTCCTCTTCAACTCGGGTTCCAGAACATCCCAAACACCAGTAACCTTGTATGCAACTTTATCTGTGATAATGGCTATTGATCTGATTCCCATTTTCTCCTTCAAAAAATCGAGAATATCTTTTATCTTTCCCAGAGCACCGACACCGAAGTAGCAAGTTGTTTTGAGCCTCATTTCAACTACATTTTTTATATCAACTTCTTTGGTCCACATCGTTTATCACCTCCCAGTGTCGATCGTAAACCATGTAACTTAATTGTGAATCTCATAACGATTACAATTGTGAAAATTTTCTCATACAGTCATCCGGGTATTCTCACTTCGTATCCCTTGGCGATAAGGACTCTTTCTATCTCTTCGACATGCTTTTCGTCGACTGTTTCAAGCTCGAGTTCTATTTTCGCATATCCGATTGGAACATCTTTGGAAGATCTGTTATGGGATACAGAAAGGACGTTTGCTCCCAGTTCTGCCACAACTCCGAGAAGCTCTTTGAGCGCACCTGGTCTATCCATCACGAAAGTTTCTATGAAGACCTTCCTACCACTTTTTACGAGTCCTTTGTTTATTATGCGATCTATCATGTTCACATCTATGTTCCCACCGCTTATAACAATCGCAACTTTCTTCCCCTTCACATCTAATCTGTTCAAGAGAGCCGCTACACCAACAGCCCCTGCTCCCTCAGCTACTACCTTTGCTTGTTCCAAAAGAAAAAGAATTGCATCTGCTATTTCTTCTTCGTTAACCAGAATCATTTCATCAACGTATTTTTTTATTATCTCGAACGTCAAATCTCCGGGCTTTTTCACAGCTATTCCATCGGCGAGAGTGGGTTTTCCTTCCACCTTTTCCACTTTTCCTCGTCTCAAAGAAGCAACCATAGAAGGCATGTTCTCAGTTTGGACCCCTATCACCTGAACGCCAGGCTTTGAGGATTTAATAGCAACAGAGATACCAGATATCAACCCTCCTCCGCCAACTGGTACGACAACGAGATCCACATCCGGCAAATCTTCTAGTATTTCAAGTCCTATTGTTCCTTGCCCTGCTATCACATAAGGATCGTTGAAGGGATGGATGAAAACCGCTCCAGTTTTTTCTTGAATTCTCAAAGCTGCCTCATATGCTTCGTCAAAGACATTACCTTCGAGGATCACTTGCGCTCCCAATTTCTTTGTTTTAGTGATCTTTGACAGAGGCGCGTATTTCGGCATGACGATGGTTGCAGAAATACCGAAAATTCTTGCAGCCAATGCAACTCCCTGGGCGTGATTCCCTGCGGAGGCAGCAACAACTCCTTTCTCTTTTTCCTCATCGCTCAAGTGAGCTATCTTGTTGTAAGCACCTCTTATTTTGAACGCACCTGTTTTTTGGAGATTTTCCATTTTCAAGTAAATCTCTCCGCCAGTAATTTCACTCAAAACAGAAGAATAAGTTAGAGCAGTTCGATGGACTACTTTCTTTAAAACATCTTGAGCTTCTTTTACATCCTCTATGGAGACCATATTACCACCTCCTTTCGAACCGATTGAATTGTACAATAAAAACTTCCCGTCAAAACAATGATGCTCTCTACTTGTCTATGAAAAAGTCAATTTTCATGTTTTTCCCCATCGGAGGAATAAAATTTGAAAATTTTAAAACAAGGAAGTATCTACATGAAAGTTCCTTAGAAACTTTGAGATGCGAATAAATTCTGATAGAATCCTAGAAAAACAAAGGCGGGTGAAGAGGGATTATGCTCTCCATATTCCTTGGAAGCTTCCTTGTGGGTCTCTCCGGTGCCATGGCACCAGGACCTTTAATGGTGGTGGCAATTTCAAAAAGTGCAAAAAATTGGAAGAATTCTTTGAAATTGATCTTAGGACACGTGATCCTAGAAGCGTTCTTGGTACTCCTTTTGATCGCGGGTGTCCAAGTACTAAAATCTTCTGCTTCGATGAAGATTGTCTCTGCAGCAGGTGGTTCATTCCTTATTTACATGGGGATTTCTCAATTCCGTGAGATGAGAGAACTCCCATCGTTCCTGAGGAGCAGAAAAAGAAAACTCTCTCTTCCGATACCTCTTCAAGGAGTTCTCATATCCATTTCTAACCCCTATTTCCTCTTTTGGTGGTTTACGGTAGGAAGCACTTTTCTCCTTCAAGCACAAGAATCTCTCTTTTTCGGAGTTCTTATGTTTTACTTGGGCCACATACTTTCGGACATATCCTGGTACACCCTTTTAGGAATTTCTGGACATCTTTTCGCAAAATCTTCATGGAAAGTGGTGTACAAGATTATGCTAATTTTGACGTCCTTGATGTTAATAGGTTTTGGAATATATTTTTTAATTGGTGTTTTCAAATGACCTCTTCCAATTTCCTTTTTATGTACTCCAAAGCCAAGATGTAACCGTGCAGGCCAAGACCAGTGATTTGGCCATCGCACGCTTCTACCGTGACACTTATTTTCCGGAATTCCTCTCTCTTATGTATATTGGAAATATGAACCTCTACCTTCGGTACTTTCACTATTTCAAGGGCGTCTCTTATAGCATAACTGTAATGAGTAAAAGCTCCAGGATTTATCACAAGTCCATCGAAATCTAGTCTATGTAATCGATCGATAATCTCCCCCTCGTGATTAGACTGGAAAACTTCCACTTCTATGCTGTTTTCCTCCCCCCACTTTTTTATTTCCTCTACCAAATAGTTGTGCGTAAAATTACCATAGACATTCTTATCTCTCTTTCCCAACATGTTCAGATTCGGTCCATTTACGACGAGAATCTTCAATCTATCACCTCCAAAAGGTCAAGAGGATCCACTTCCAAGAAATCCACCTTTCCTATTTCTTTTACATAGGGAAGTCGAACTTTAGAACCTTTCAATATTTTTTTGTCGTTCAAAATGAGTTCCTTCGCTCTTTCTTTATCGACAGAAGGTACAGGAATTGGTACAATCTGCTTGAGCTTTTCAACGATCCATTTCAAAATCTTTTTTGAGACAACCCCTCTCCTGTAAAGATACATAGTTTCCTTCTCCAATCCCCATGCCACCGCTATTCCATGAGGGATTTCTTCTAGCATTTCGTAAACATGTCCCAAAGTGTGACCTAGGTTTAGAACATGTCTGATCCCCATATCGTATGGATCTTCCATCACTATCTTTGCTTTTTCTTCAACAGAAATTCTCACCATTTCACTGATGATTTTGAGATTTCTCTTCTCTATTCCCTTTGGATCATCGAGAAGATCTACTCCCCTACCAGAAATGAGAATCATTTTGAACGCCTCGACTATACCTTCTTCAAATCTACCTTCGTCCATAGAAATCGTCACTGAGGGATCTATAATCACATAATCTGGCATTCTGAAAGTCCCTATAACGTTCTTCACGCCAGCGAAATCTATTGCGTTTTTTCCACCAACAGAAGCATCAACTTGGGCTAGCAAAGTTGTTGGATAAAAAGAAAGGCCAACACCTCTTTTGAAGGTACTCGCTATAAAACCCGTGAAGTCTGTGAGTGCTCCCCCACCAACACCCGCTATAGTTTCACCCCTGGGAAAATCCATTCGCACGAGCTCGTAATAAGCCCTAGACACATGTTCGAGGGTTTTCACCTCTTCACCATCAGGAAAGAGAAGTTTCCTTTCTGGAAGGTACCTTCCATAAATCTTTTCTACTCTCTCCGTGGTAAAGACTAATTCTTCGTTTTTCACTCTTTTAAAGCCACCAAGAACGACCTCAATACGGTGGGGTTTCTCGATCGATGTCACTTCTATTTCATCGAGAGTTTCAAGCACAACAAGAGCGGTTGTTTCCCATTCGTTCAATTTCGAAGTATCTATTCTCTTGAACTCTGCATAAAATGATTTTCGCTTCTCCCATATTTCGTATATCTTTTCCTTCCCTTCACTGAGAAGGGGTCTGTTTTCCACAGTAACTCGTTGAACCAGCTCTTCAGGAGGAGCGTAGAGAAAAAGTGTTTTCGTTCTTCTTAAAAGAGCTCTGTTTTCGGGGTCGGTCACCACGCCTCCACCTGTTGACACTACAACATTGTCTTTCTGAATGAGTTCTTTCAAAAGTTCCTTTTCTTTCAAACGAAAATAATCCTCGCCATCTTCTTCGAATATCCTTTTGATACTTTTCCCCTCTCTCTTTTCTATCTCCTCGTCCATATCCACGAACTGAAGATCGAGGATCTCAGCTACCTTCTTACCGATCGTACTTTTCCCAGAACCCATCATCCCAACGAGGAAGACTTTCATTTTCAAGCCTCCTTTTCAAATCCTGAATGTTTCCATCACCCAGGTGTTCGAGTAGAGCATCGGCCAACACAACCGCGAGCGCTGCCTCACTAACCACGGAAGCGGGTGGGACAGCCGTTACATCGGATCTAACATAAGGAGTTCTAGCAGGTTTGAGAGTTCTCAAATCAACAGAATTCAAAGATTTTCCCGTTGTGGGAATAGGTTTTACATAAACGTTCACCCAAATATCTTCTCCATTAGAAATTCCACCCTCTATTCCACCAAGATTGTTCGTTTTTCTTTTTATCCGATCGTTTACGATTTCAAACTCATCCAAATAATCGAATCCATACCACATTTCTTCACTTCCCACAATAACCCCTTTCACCGCAGGAATAGCAAAGAAAAGAGATCCTATTTTCGAGTCGAGTCTTTTGAACAAGTTCGAATAGCTTCCTATTCCCATTGGAACACCCCTGGCAATTACTTTTATCTTCCCTCCGAGGGTATTCCCCTTTTTCTTTGCTTTATCTATCTCTTCAATCATCTTCTTCGTTGCTTCCAGATCCGGACAGAACACAGGGGATTCGTCTCTTCTCTTTTTTATTTCTTCATAATTCGAAGGAGTCTCTTTGACTTCAATATTCCCTATCCTCGTAACAAAACCCATAATCTCTATTCCAAATTCTTTCAAAAGACTTTTCAACAACGATCCGACGGCAGTTAAAGCCACAGTCCATCTTGCACTGGCACGTTCCACATAAACATTCAAATCTGGCAGTTTGTACTTTACCCATGCAGAAAAATCCACATGACCTGGTCTTGGAACACTTCGAACATCTTTTACAGGATTCCCTGATTTGTTTGGGATGAGGATCGTGATAGGCGCTCCTGTTGTAAGACCTTTCCAGACTCCAGAAACTATCTCAAAGTTATCTTCTTCCATGTTCATTCTCTTTCCTCTACCATAACAGTTTCTCCTTCTGAATAAATCAGTTTTCATAATGTCTTCATCGATCTTCACTCCTGCAGGGATACCCTCTAAAACGGCAACCATGCACTTTCCATGCGAATCACCTGCTATTGTGAGTTTCATCCTAGAACCTCCTTGAACACCTCGTAAAAATTTCCTTCGACAAATATTCCCCATATCTTAAGATTCTCCATAGCCTGATAATAGAACATCAGATTCCCTTTTATGACATACCTTATACCGAGCTTTTTCGCTGTGGTTACAAGCGGAGTATCAAAATATATCACGTCGTAAACGAGATTAAGGTCTCTCAAAGAATCTTCAGAAATATTGAATCTTTCCCCTTTCATTCCCACAGAAGTGGCGTTAAAAAAACTACGAGCTTTTTTCACCATTTCTTCAAGTTGGTCAAAGGAAAAAACTTGAACGGGGAATTCTAAATTCCTTGCTTTTTCGAGAGTTCTGTTCGTTACCCAAATATCTTTCACTCCTTTTTGAAGAAGGGCATAGATCAACGCCCGTGCAGCTCCTCCTGCTCCCACGACCACTGCTGGTTCTTCTACCTCCACCGTCTCAAGTGACTTCAACACACCCAACCAATCGGTGTTATATCCCTTTCCTTTGTAAACACAGTTGACTGCTTTTATTGCTTTCGCCTCTTCAGAAGGTTCAATATACTTCATCATTCTTTCCTTGTGAGGGATCGTGACGTTGAAACCATCGTATTCCTCTAACACTTTCTCAATTTCGGAACCAAAAAGCTCAGGAGGTATCTCCTTCATATCGTAAGAATGGTTCATTCTAGCTTTCTTGAAATATTCGTTGTACAACTTGGGAGATATACTGTGTTTAACTGGGTAACCAATTATGCAGAATTTCACTCTATCACCTTCTCGAGAAGTTCGTAGAAATTGGGAAAAGACACTTCCACACACCCGTGGTTTTGCACTTCTATTCCTTCTTCACTCACAACTCCTGCTATAGAGAAAAGCATTGCTATTCTATGATCCCCTTTCGGATCCACCTTACCTCCTTTTATTCTCTGTTTGCCAGTAATTTTGAAACCATCATTGTACTCCTCGATTTTTACTCCTATTTTCCTGAAATTCCCTACAAGAACACTTATCCTGTCTGACTCTTTCTTTCTCAACTCCTCCGCGTTTCTGACGATTGTTTCACCCTCGGCAAAGGCACCAAGTAATGCGACAAGGGGAAGTTCATCTATCATGGACGGGATCAACTCTTTTGGAACGATGATGCCTTTCAAATTTGGAGATGTCTCTACTTCGATCCTTCCAATCGGTTCGAGATCTTCTCTCGTGATTTTCCATTCTACGTTTGCCCCCATGAGTTTCATAACCTCGAGGAGACCTATACGAGTAGGATTCAACCCCACGTCGTTCACAGTAATACGAGCGTTGGGATGTATTGCACCTAAAACAACGAAGAAAGAAGCCGAAGAAATATCTCCTGGTATCTCTATCTGAAATCCTCTGAAAGAAGAAGGGTTCAAAACCACGCGTGTTCCTTCTTCGTGGACAGGAACTCCTAAATTCTTCAACATTCTCTCTGTGTGATCCCTACTCTTCCGCGGCTCGATAACGATCGTTTTCCCGTCAGCCTTCAGTCCAGCCAGGAGAATAGCACTTTTCACTTGAGCACTCGCAACAGGTGTTTTGTAGCTTATTCCCGAAAGACGATTGCCTTTTATAGCCATAGGCAAATAGTTGTTCCGACGTGCCATGAATCTTGCTCCCATGATTTCAAGGGGTTCAATAACTCTCCCCATAGGTCTTTTGGATAGAGAATCGTCACCGTACAGTACAGTAAACATTTTGTAGGAAGCCAGAACACCGCTCATCAGTCTCGTTGTTGTACCAGAGTTTCCACAGAAAAGAGGTTCAATTGGCTCAACGAATGGTTTTGGAAAAACTTTCATTTTTTTCCAATCACCTGCGAACTCCGTTCCGAGTATTCGAAGAATATCATAAGTTCTTTCCGTATCAAGACATCTCAATAGATTATAAAGCGTACTTTCCGTCTCAGAAAGGGCAGCCAGAATGAGGGCTCTATGCGTTATAGACTTGTCGGGAGGAACACTCAAAACTCCCTTCACGCTCTTTGCAGGTTCAATCTTCATGATGTCACTTCCCTTATCGTTCTTTCCAAATACTCGAACTCTTCGTTTTTCACCAGGGTGTAAAGAGAACTCAGAAAGTTTCTTGCACCTTCCAAATATTTAAGAACGTTTCTTTTATTATATCTGATCATATCCAACGCCATTTCCATGTTCTGTTTTGAAAGCCTAGTATTCGATCGATAACCAGGACCAGCGAATCTCTCATGATTCTTTCCGATGTATTTCGCTGTCAAAGATATTAAGTACTGCACATGACTCACTGCAGCAACAATCTCATCGTGCATGTTGTGATCTATCCATACAGGTTTCGCCCCAAGATCTTTTACAACGGTTTCTACCTCTTCATCCTTAAGCCCATCCAAAGAGCAGAGAAAAAAAATCTTTCCCTCAAACATCTCAGGGTCCCAACCTTCTTTTCCCTTTCGTTCGTTTCCGGCCATTGGATGACCTCCTACAAAACGCAACCTTCTTTTCTTTGCTATCTCCATGAAAGGAGATTTCACACTCGCAACATCGAGAATTTTTCCCTCGAAGTCCGTCTCGTTTAAAAACCTTTCCTCTTCCCTCATCGGAAGTGCAAGAATAAGAAGATCTGTGTCGTAAAGATCTCTTTGATTGAAAACCACGTTCAATCCTCTTTCCAGTAACACTTTCCTCGTTTCTTCATCGTTGTCAAAGACCTTGAGCTGATGCTTTCCATTCAATTTAAAAACTATTGAACCACCTATACATCCAGCCCCCAAGATAGAGATTCTCAATTCACCTTCACCCCCAACGCTACTGCGAGTCTTTTCATCTCTTTGATCAATTCCTCAAACAATTTGAAATCGAGGCTTTGTTTTCCATCGGAGAGAGCCCTTTCCGGATTCGGATGAACTTCTACCATGATTCCATGGGCACCAACAGCGATAGCGGCTTTTGAAAGTGGTACGACGAGATCTCTTCTTCCACCAGAATGACTCGGATCGACCAAAATAGGAAGATGTGATTCTTTTTTGATTACGGGAACAGCGGAAATATCCAGGGTGTTTCTAGTAGCCTTTTCGAAAGTCCTTATTCCCCTCTCGCAGAGAATTATTTTCGCATTTCCAGAATTCGCAATATATTCAGCAGAGAGCAAAAATTCCTCAACGGTGTTCATAAAACCTCTTTTCAGAAGAACGGGCTTGTTGTAGTTACCAGCTTTCGAAAGGAGCCTGAAATTCTGCGCATTCCTTGCGCCAATTTGGATGATATCGGCGTATTCTGCAACCTTAGAAAGTTCTTCCTCGCCCAAGGCTTCCGTTACAACGAACATACCATATTCATCAGCTGCTTCTCTCAAATACTCCAAACCCTTTTCACCAAGGCCTTGGAACGAATAAGGTGATGTACGAGGTTTGTAAGCACCACCCCTGAGAATACTCACACCCATTTCCTTTAAGAAATGAGCTGTTTCCATGAGCATTTCTCTATCTTCCACAGCACAGGGTCCCGCCATGATGGTGAAGTATCCATCTCCTATTTTTACTTTTCCAAGATCTATCACCGTATCCTCTGGTTTGAACTCACGAGAAACAAGCTTGTAAGGTTTTAAAACTCGAACTACGTTCTCAACACAATCCAACGATTCGAATTTGTCTGCAACTACATACCTATCGTCTCCGATGATACCTATAACTGTTCTTTCCTGACCTTTCGAAATATGACATTTCAAATTGTAACTTTCCGCCAACTTCACCACCTTCTTTATATCTTCTTCCGTAGAACCAGGTTTCAAAACCACAATCATAGGTGTACCACCTCCCTAATTGGTAATAAAAAAAGGGCTCCGCTGCCCGGAGCCCTTTTGTTCTTTGATTTAGCTCCGGGCAGATACCGAAAAAGGCACCTGCCCGGAGCTGTTGCACTCACGGACAGGTGCCCTTGTTAAACCAAAAGTAATAATAATTGTGCTTGACAGGTTCAATCCACATCGTTTTGTCTACAAGCATAACTTTCCACCTCTATTTGATTATTATTCTAACAGAACACTTCACGAAAATCAAGAGATCTGAACGTTTTCGAATCTGATATTTTTCGATCGCGATTCCCTCAACGAGTTGCACACTCACCCTTGACTTATCACAGACAATATATGTATAATACATATATGGTAAGAAGGTAATATACAGCGAGAACAAAAGGAGGTGAAGAACATGCCTGGACTTGATGGAACAGGACCAGCAGGAATGGGTCCAATGACCGGTCGTGGCCTTGGATGGTGTCGTTATGGGGCCGGCTATGGTCCTTACGCTGTTTCACCTTGGTACAGAAGACCTTTCGGATTCTGGCCCGGATGGGGCAGAGGATTCGGATGGAGACGAGGATGGGGTTTTGGCATGCAGTTCAGAAGAGGTTGGGGATGGCGTGGAGGCCCTAGAGCCGGTTTTTGGTGGTAAGAGGCATGGCCCCTCTTTTGTAAGAGGGGCCATTTATCGAAGATAACATTACGGAGGTAATCGAAATGATAATCACAGTTTTGAGTGGTAAAGGTGGAACGGGAAAAACCACTGTTGCTACTAATCTTGCATGGGTTCTATCTTTTGAATGGAAAGTACAATTACTAGACGCAGATGTCGAAGAACCAAATGCTCATCTTTTTCTATCGCCACAAATAGATGAAACGAAATCTGTCGAGATATTAATTCCCAAAGTGAACCAGACCGTTTGTACCAAATGTGGGGAGTGTGCCAAAGCATGCCAGTTCGGCGCCATATCTGTGTTCAAAGCGGGTGTGATGGTTTTTGAATCGCTTTGTCACGGTTGCGGTGCCTGTTCTATGATATGTCCTGAAAGAGCCATCACAGAGATTCCCAAACCCATCGGTCAAATAAAGTTAGGGGAAGCTCTCAATGATATTCGTTTTGGTATGGGAGTTTTAAATATCGGAGAACCTTCTGGTGTGAAAATTATCAGAGAATTAAAGAAAAACATAGACACTTCAGCTGACGTTGTGATAATTGACGCACCCCCGGGTACGTCCTGTTCTGTGGTGGAATCCCTCCGTGGGGCAGATTTTGCTTTGCTTGTTACCGAACCTACACCGTTTGGTCTTCATGATGTCCGTATGGCAGCAGAATTGGTGGCAGAAATGGGAATTAAATCCGGGATAGTTGTGAACAGAGATTCTGAGGGCTTCAACGGTATAGACCTTTTTTCAAAAGAGAGTGGTATACCGATTCTTATGAGAATCCCTTATGATACCCGGATTGCAGAGCTTTACTCGCGAGGAATACTTCTCTCGGCTCAACTTCCAGAGTGGAAGACAAAATTCACCGAACTTTTCAAAGAGATCAAGGAGCTGGTGAACGTATGATACAAATAGCTGTCGTAAGTGGGAAAGGTGGAACAGGAAAGACCACACTCTCAGCTGCTTTGAACCTGCTCTTCGAAAATAACGTAATAGCAGACTGTGATGTAGACGCTCCGAACCTCCATCTTATCTTTCGGCCGATCATACAGCAAAAATACGAATACTTTGGAGGAAAAAAAGCGGTCATAGATTACACAAAATGCACTTCTTGTGGAGTTTGCGAAAAGTTTTGTAGATTCAACGCAATAAAACACGAAGAAGGTAAGGTAACGATTGATCCTTACGCTTGTGAAGGCTGTGGTGTCTGTGTACTCAAATGTCCATACAGTGCAGTAAATTTAGTGAGTAACAAAGCCGGGGAATATTATGTTTCCATGGCAGGTAATCGTCCCATGGTTCACGCAAAACTCCAGCCTGGTGAAGAGACCAGTGGAGGCCTTGTCGCGGAAGTGAGAAAAGCTGCCCTGAAGTTCAAGGAATCTGGACGGGATATCGTTGTCATTGATGGAGCCCCAGGTATCGGTTGTCCTGCTACTTCTTCTATCACCGGCGCGACTTACGTTGTAATAGTGACAGAACCCACCGCATCAGGATTTCACGATCTTCAACGCATTGTTGAAACTGTTCGGCTCTACAGAAGGAGATTTGGAGTGGTAATCAACAAGTCTACAATAAATCCCGAAAGAAAAGAAGAAATAGCTTCATACTGTAAAAATGAAAATATCACTATTTTGGGAGAGATTCCTTTTGACCCAATTGTAAACACTGCTACTGTGAACGGTGTATCCATTTTAGAATACCCTGAGAGTCCGGCAGTGTACAGTATTGTTGAGATATTCAAAAATCTGAAGAAAGAACTCGAAATCTGAAATGGGAGGGGTTGAAATGAAAATAGCTATACCTGTCATCAAAGATGAGGGTTTAAATTCAGTGATATCAGAACATTTCGGCCGAGCACCGTATTACGCATTCATAGAAGTAGAAGATGGAAAAATCGTCTCTGTGGAAGTGGAGCCAAATCCATTCATCGAACATGGCCCTGGTCAGATCCCTGGATACATGAAAGGGAAAGGTGTAGACGTTCTGATCGCACGAGGTATAGGCCACAGAGCCGTTGAATATCTGAATGAGTACGGAATTCGTGTTTTACGTGGTGCTCATGGAACTGTAAAGGAACTGGTAGAGTCCTACCTTCGAGGCGAGTTGAAGGACTCTGAGTACGAACCTACAGAACATTTTCACAGTCGGAAACCGAAAAGAGTGGCTATACCGGTTACTTCAGAAAGCCTCGATGCAGAAATAGATCAGAGATTCGCACGAGCATCTTATATTGCGATTTTCGATGAGGCAACGGGCGAATTCAATTTCCATGAAAATACTGTAGCTGAAGCTCATGGGGCAGGACCACGGATGGCACAGTTCCTGGCGGACAAAGGAGTTGATGTCTTGATCACCGCAAATGTAGGCGCCAATGCCTACGAAGCGTTGAAAATGGCAGGTATAGAGATATACTTGTTCCAAGGCAAAACTCTCAAAGGAGCGATCGAGGCGTACAAACAAGGAACGCTGACGAAAATGAGTGGCCCAACTCACTCTGTAGAATGAATGGTGATGTGTATGGATTACAAGTATGTTTATGGACCTGTGTTTTCAAGACGCCTAGGGAAATCCCTAGGGGTTAGTCCTATTCCCGCGAAAACGTGTAATTATTCCTGTGTATATTGTCAGCTCGGTAGGACCACAAGAATGACCAACACAAGGCAAGAGTTCTATCCGGTGAAGGATATCATAGAAGAGATAGCGAATATTCCACCGAGCGATGCGGATGTTGTTACCATAGTCGGAGAAGGAGAACCGACACTTTATTCAAAACTCGACGAACTCATATTGGGAATTCGAAAGTATGTGAGTTTACCAATAGCTGTCATCACCAACGGTTCGCTGCTTTACAAACCAGAAGTAAGAAAAGCACTGTCGTACGCCGACATCGTTCTTCCATCTCTGGATGCATGGGATGAGAAAAGCTTTCGTCGAATTAATCGACCACATCCGTCGCTCAAATTCGAGGAAATCATCGAAGGTTTGAAAACGTTCATCAAAGAATACACGGGACAAGTATGGTTGGAAATAATGTTAATGAAAAACATCAACGACAGTGACTCAGTTCTTTCCAGAATAAAACATATCGTCGAAGAGATCTCTCCAGATAGGGTTTATCTCAATGTTCCTATAAGGCCTCCAGCAGAAGCATGGGTAGAGCCACCTGATACTCAGACTTTGAAAAAAGCAGCTAAAATTTTGAATGCGATCGCACTGGACTTCTTTACTGAAAGTGACTACGAAATTTTCTCGCAAAATCCCATTGAAGGTATCATTTCTATAATCAAACGTCATCCTATGACTGAAGCAGAGGTGACTAGTCTGCTCTCTAGATTTTCCAACGACCCGAGGATGTCCGTTGAAAACCTTCGAAAACATCCTCGGGTAATTTTGAAAGAGTGGAGATCTATAACATTCTATTACTATAAGGTGGAGCAATGAGGCCGCTTTTAAGCCTCATTCTGAAAAGTTGTCGGAGAAAAAGTTCTTCCCTCTAATTGTAATCAACAGAGCTGAAGCCAAAACCAACGATGAAATTCCAATTGTGTAATAGAGCAAATGTGTTGGTAAACTGTCCACGAGATAACCGTACAATGCGGATCCGAGTGGTACCATACCACTGCTGACCAGTACTAAAAAAGAGAAAGCACGAGCTCTTATGTGTGAAGGTGTCATTCTTTGAAAAGCAGTATCGAGAGGAACATTTATAATCGGATTCAAAAATCCCATAATCAGAAGCATCACGAAGAATGAGATGAAAAGAGTAGCCTTCTCAAGTGCTGCTACAACATTAGGCGCAACCAATATACCCATAAGTATGATGGGAACCTCGAAGAGAAAGACGGAAACTTTCATTGCTTTCCATATATTCCTTTTCGACAAATAGGAAGCTATTAAAAAGTTCCCCAACAGTGCTCCCAAAGTGAAAGAAGTCTCCAGAAAACCAAACTCTTGGGCTGAAAATTTCATCACTTCCCTCATCGTGTAAGGATAAACTACCATGAAAAGGGGGGATACGAGAAAGTTGAGAAACAAGGCGAAGATCAATATAGTACGAATAAGGGAGTGATTCCACACGAAAAGGAATCCCTCTTTGAGATCTGCGAAGATTTGAGAAACGTGCGCAGATTTTTTTTCTATTTTTTGTTTATAAACTATGAACAGCTCACTGATGGCCGAGAGGATAAAAGATATCCCGTTCACGAGAAATACTACCGTTATACCGTAGAAACCGTACAGAACACCCCCTAGAGCGGGTCCGAGAATCTGGGGAAAGATTCTGACCATACCCATGATAGAGTTTGCTTTCATTAAGAACTCCTGTGGAACTATGTCAGGAAACATGGCGCCGGTTGGTATTTCAAAAAGATTGTCCATGACTGCCATTGCAGCCTGTACGAAAAGGAGGATTGGTAAGCTAACCAGATTCCTGGAAGCAAGAAATGCCAAAAAACAAATGAGAAATCCTCGCAAGAAGTCCATTGAAACCATGAGAAATTTTCTATCTCCTCTGTCCCCAATGATTCCAGCGATGGGCATAAGGAATATTCTAGGAAGCATGTAGGCTATTGACATAGTGGCAACGGCGGCACCAGAATGCGTTAAATCTAACACAAAAAGAGGAATTGCCACCGCTTGAATCGAACTGCCAAGTATAGAGACAAACCGCCCAACGGCAAGAAGAATAAAATTTCTTTTCCAAGAAACCTTGTTTTTCACACAATCCCTCCTTATCGATCTTTCTGTTTTGGTGGAAATATATTGGAATTGATGTTGATAGATGCACTTCTATCGAAAACTATGAAAATTTCTTTTGAAACCTCTGACATTCCATTAGATAGGTTTAGATCTTCTACTGATGACGCATAAAATTCTTGCTCTGGAGATGGAAACAATATTACATACAATCCTATCAACGAAAATAACAATCCCACGAAAGCTACCGATACCATCAGATAAATCTTCATAAAATCACTCCTCTCCGTGAATTTCCTCTTTTTTTCGCTTTTTGGAAGAAACAGAGATATTGTCTATAAAAGGTGCTATCATCTTCAAAATCCCTCCGATGAAAAAGTTGGAGATTTTGGCAATTTCACCTTCAACAACCGGTTTTTCGCCCAACTCTTTCGCTCCGATCAACGCAAGATCACCTTTCACTCTACCACCGTCGAACACCACTTTTCCGCTGATCACCGCAAGATCTCCATCCACTTCTCCTGAAAAAATTGTATTGCAGTTTATGAGAGCAAGATCTCCTCTGACCTTTCCCTTTATGATCACCTTTTTCTTGCTGAGAACAAGATCCCCATCCACTACTTCATCTCTCTCGAGTATGAAATCTTTCTCTGATGAGACTTCTGAATTTTTGGAAAAATCGATTTTTTCTTCCTTTTCCAGGAGAGCGTTCACCAACATCTCTCCCTCCTCAGGACTGATTTCACCTCTTGCTACCGCTTCCAGGATCTTTCTGATTTCCTCAGACATCACTTTCCCCTCCCTTTTTCCTTTTCTTAAGGAGTTCCAAAGCTTCTTCAACACTGATCTTTCCCTCCTTCACTTGTTTAAAAAGATCTTCCTCTGAAACCTCTTCTTTCACTTCTCCAAGCGGTTGAAGTTTCATCTTCTCCAGAATTCTTTCCAATCTCCCTCTCAGAGCGAAATATCCTTGTCCCGTGTAACGCTCTATCTCTTTTAAATTCCCTCGCGCCCTAAAAAATAGAATGACGAATTCGAGATCATCTTCATCCAGAAAATCAAAGGGACTTGCTCTAAAACGTCCTTTCACGGTGACGTTATCTCTATCACAATGAAGCCCTGTCACAATCATCTCTTTTCCACACACCGGACATTTCGGTAGCATATTTTGTCACCTCCTACAAAATATTTTAGTCATATTCCAAATAATTTGTCAAGTACCCCAAAAAATTTTTAATAAAAGAAAAAAGAGCTAAAAGTGCCTTTTTAATGGCAAATTGTTACATTTAATTAGCTGCGGCTCATTTAATTCTTAACATTCGAGTGGTACGATTTGAACAGTAGATGAGAATCATTCTCAAAAAGGAGGTGAAAAGTATGATACCATTCATACCAGCAAATGTATTGATAGCTATTCACAATGAAAAAGTTGGCAAAAAGAGAAAGCAGTGAATGGGCCCCTGTGTTTTCTTTATTCCTAGGACAAATCTTTTCTTTGAGAGGATTTTGGTTTAGAATATACAGGGTGATACACAGTGTTTCTTCCTACAACGCGCGAAGAAATGGAAAGTTTAGGTTGGAAAGAACTGGACGTGATTCTTGTAACGGGAGATGCCTATGTCGACCATCCTTCCTTTGGAGTAGCCTTGATCGGTCAGTTGTTACTCTCAAAGGGATACAAAGTGGGTGTCATTGCCCAACCAGATTGGAGAACCGAGAAAGATATCACACGACTTGGAAGACCCCGCCTTTTCTTTGGCGTAACATCCGGAAATGTAGATTCCATGGTTGCAAACTACACCGCCTCAAAGAAGAGAAGAAAAACAGACGATTACACTCCCAGTGGAAAGTTTGGTAAGAGACCAGATAGAGCAACCATCGTTTACTCAAATCTCATAAGACATTTTTTCTCTGGTGTTCCCATCGTGCTCGGAGGTATCGAGGCCAGTCTTAGGAGATTCGCACATTACGATTGGTGGCAAGATATTGTTAGAAAGTCTGTCTTGGTCGACTCTAAAGCGGACTTACTCGTTTATGGAATGGGTGAAAGAGCGATCTTAGAAATTGCAAGGATTCTTTCAGAGACAGGTGATATTGAGAAATGCAAACGCGTTCCTGGGGTTGTCTGGTGGACTTCCAAAAAACCAAAGAATGGAATAGAACTGCCCTCTTACGATGAAATCAATGAAATACCCGAAAAGTATGCAGAAGCACTCAGGCTTCAAACATGGTACACCGATTCTTACAGAAACACCATTCTGTACCAACGCCAGGACACAAGATATGTGGTTCAAAATCCTCCTTTTCCGCCCCTATCACAGAAAGATCTGGATTATCTCTATCTTCTTCCCTTCGAGAGAGAAGTACATCCTTTTTATAGAAAGATGGGAAGGGTGAAGTCAATTGAAACTGTGAAATTTTCGATCACAGCAGTTCGTGGCTGCTTTGGAAGTTGTTCTTTCTGTGCTATTACTCAACATCAAACAACACATGTTGTTTCAAGGAGTAAAGGATCGATACTCGAAGAAGTGAAAGTTCTGACAAAGAGGGAAGATTTCAAAGGTGTCATCACAGATGTGGGCGGTCCAACAGCGAATCTTTATGGTTCGAGATGCCTTGTCAGAGAGGCCAAAGGGCAGTGTCAAAAATTCTGTCTGTATCCACATGTGTGTGGAGGGAACAAACCAAACCACAATGAATTCATAGACCTCCTCGAATCCATCAAAAAACTTCCTAAAGTGAAAAATGTTTTTATCTCCTCTGGTATCAGACATGATTTTGTACTTGCTGAGAAAGATCCAAATATCTTTTTGAAGGAATTGGTGAAGTACACTCCAGGTCAATTGAAATTAGCACCAGAACACGCTCACCCAAAAGTCTTGTCGCTCATGAGAAAACCCCCTGTCGAGTTATTTTTAGAATTCAAAAGGAGATTCGAACACTTCGCTCGAAAACAGATGAAGAAAAAGTACGTGATCGGATACTTCATGGTGGGTCATCCAGGCGAAGGCTTGAAAGAGAACAACTATCTGAGAGAATTCATACTAAAGCATTTGGGCTACTTCCCACAACAAATACAAATCTTCACACCAACCCCAGGAACAGTGAGCACAGCAATGTATTACTCGGGGATCGATCCGTTCACCGGTGAAAGAGTTCATGTTGAAAGATCTCTGAGAGTGAGAAACAAAATGAAAGAAAATGTTCTGATCAAATTCAAGAAGAGGAGGGAGAAAAAATGAAAAAACTCGTTCTCTTTTTCGTTTTCGCAAGTGTCTTCTTGTTTGCATCGTTCGATCAACAAGTGTTTCTTTTCGTTCAAACACTTGTATCCGAAAAATTCGACGCCGCTCTGAAAATGTGTACCGATCAAGTAAAAGCTCAACTCACCCCGGAAAGTCTTTCAAACATCTGGAATTCATTGAAAACTCAATTTGGAAGTTTCAAAGAAGTAGTGAGTTACGAAGGCACACAAAAAGGTGAATATGAAGTCTATAACGTCGTTCTAAAGTTCGAAAGGGGGAAAATTTCCACTCTAGTCACCGTCGACAGAAATGGAAAAGTTGCAGGTCTTTTTTTCACCCAAGCACCAGAAGAGAAATATTCTCCTCCTGAGTACGTGAACACAGAGAGATTCATTGAAGAAGATGTGATGGTAGGTGATCTCCCTGGAAAGATCACCGTTCCAAAAGGTACAGGACCTTTCCCCGCTGTTGTCCTGATCCATGGATCTGGTCCAAACGATATGGACGAAACCATCGGACCCAACAAGATATTCAAGGACATAGCTTATGGTCTTTCTTCGAACGGGATAATAGTTCTCAGATATCACAAAAGAACATACGTGAAACCAATGGATCCGTCATCGTTGACAGTTGAAGAAGAAGTTATAAAAGATGCAATCAAAGCTGTACAAATCTTGAGAAAAAGAAAGGATGTTTCTAAAGTATTTGTACTGGGTCACAGTCTTGGTGCCATGCTCGCACCCGAGATTGCAGAAAGGTCGCACGCAGATGGTGTTGTCATGATATCTCCTCCTGCAAGACCCCTTGAAGAAGTGATGGAAGATCAGCTGAAATATCTTCAATCTTTGGGACTCGCTCATGATGTAGAAAAAAACCTGGAAATTCTTGAGAAACTCAAAAAAAGAGAAGTACCACCTGATGAGATTGTTTTAGGAGCCTCTGCTCGTTATTTCTACGATTTGGAAGATAGAAATCCTGTTTCCGTTGCGAAAGAGATTTCGATACCTATGCTTCTAATCTTTGGCGAAAGAGACTACCAAGTGACGAAAAAAGATCGCGAAATTTGGAGCAGAGAGCTTTCGGAGAAGCAAAATGTGAAAATTGTCGTGTTCAAAGATCTCAATCATCTCATGATGAGTGGGAAGGAGCAGTCTACTCCAATCGAATACATCAAGAAAGGTCATGTTGACGAAAACGTAATAGAAACTATTGCAAAATGGATGGTAAAATAATCGGAAGAAAGAAACCTCGGAGGGAAAACGGTGAGAATCTACGATCCTTTTCGAAAAAAGTGGCTGGAGGAAGATATTAAAACTCCTTTCCCGTCTAAAGGTTTAATCGCTACTTCTCCGTTCGTTGATCTTCACACTCATATCAGACTCAACAACGGAGAAGATTACGACTCTTTAGAGAAAGCCTCCCTTGTGGGAGGCTTTTCTAAAACATTAATTCAACCGAACACGTCTCCACCCATAGAAAATCGCACCGTCCTTGAAAATCACTTGAAATTATCAAAAAACAAAAGAGTGGAGTTTCTCTTCACCGTGTCTCCTTTCGGATCACTCGAAGTAGAAGATGAAAGGGTGGTGGGCTTCTCAACAGATGGGATAGAATACGATTATCCTACGCTGGTTGAGGCAATGAAGAAAAAAAGAGAATCGCTCTGGTTTGATCACAGTCAACTTTATGAAATAGATGGCATCCTTTACGAAGGCGCCCATTTAGAACTCCCCAAGAGACCTCGTTCGAACGAAGCGATCGGTATAGCAAGGACCGTCTTTACTGGCTTGGAATTTGGATTTCGCAAATTTCACATTCAGCATTTAACAACGAAGTATTCGATAGAAATGATTACTTTTCTAAAACGGTTCGCCAAAGTCACATGCGAAACCACTCCACATCACCTTTTTTTCTGCTACAGTGACATCAAAAACACGAACTTCAAAGTTAATCCCCCTCTCGGATCTCCTGAAGACAGGGAAGCCCTAGTTGAGGCGGTGAAAACGGGTGTGGTGGATGTCTTGGCTACAGACCACGCACCCCATCCTGAAAAACCAAACGATTTCTCTACCGCACCGTACGGTTCAACCTCTATAGAAATCGCTTTCTCCGCTTACTACACTGTTCTGAAAGATCTCGAATTAGTGATAGACAAGCTCACAAAGCGCCCTCTTGAAGTTATCGGCATCAGTAGGAAATTGGAGAAAGATTCGCTGGTTTTCATAGATCCCGAAGCCGAGTATGTTGTCGATGCGAAAAAATTCAAAAGTAAGGGAAAAAATTCCATGTTCGACGGTGTAAAACTGAAAGGAAAGGTAATCGCTTTGAAACTCAAGGGAAGATGGGTGATGATAGATGGAGAAGTTCTGCCTAACGAAGAAAAAAAGTATCCGGATAAATGAAGACACTTGGATAATCATTTTCGAAGAGTATCTTGATTTCTTACCAGGTCAGTTTGTTATGTTGGAAACCCCAAAACTCGTTCGAAAACCATTCGTCCTCGGTTATTGGGAAGACAATCTCGCAATATCTGTTCAGGTAAAAGGAAAGGGAACAAAATGGCTCGTCGAGGAGACACGGAAAGTTAAAGGTCACGGTCCACTTGGAAACGGTTTCAAAAAAGACGGGAAGGGAATCCTCATCGTTTCCCCTACATGTCTCACTATGGTGAATGCCTTTAGAAAGAAAGTTAATGTGGATGTTCTGGTGGGAAGTAAAACACCCGTACTTGTACCTCTTGAGTTCGACGTTGTTGTAGGAAACGAAGAATTTTTGAATAAGATCTCTACCCTTCCAGAGTACGATTGGTATCTCGTTTCTGGCTCCAAAAGTATGGAAAAAGTGTGTTGGAACCATCTGAGGGGAAAAAACGTTTATTTTTCCCTTGAGGAGTATATGGGTTGCGGTATAGGAGCATGTAAATCATGTGCCGTTTTTACAAAGAATGGGGTGAAACATGTCTGCACAGATGGACCTATATTTAGAGGTGATGAGTTGTGTTGGAGTTGAGTCCTCCACTTGTGTTACTTTCCGGTCCCACTGGTTTTGGAGAATATTTGAAGCTCGTTGATCCAAAATACGTTGGAGGAGTTATATTGAAAACTGTCACGCTCCATCCTAAAAAGGGAAACCCCACTCCGAGAATGGCAGACGGAGATTTCTATGTGATAAACAGAATAGGTTTAGAAAACCCAGGGATTCATGCGTTCATTCGTCAGATCCCTCAACTTTCTATCCCAACAATAGCAAGCCTAGGTGGAGATTCCTTCGAAGAATACTTGGAAGTTTCACGCATTTTCAAGGAAGTTTCAGAGAGATTTTGCGGTGTTGAATACAATTTTTCCTGTCCGAACGTAAAAGAAGGTGGTCTTTCGATCGTCGAAGACACAAACAGGTGGAAAAACCTCTTGAACGAGATCAGAACCATCCTTCCAAATACTTTCTTGATCGCGAAGGTGGGAATAGAAGGTGTCTTTGTCGAAAAAGCTGCAAAAATCGTAGTGGATTCCGGTTGGAACGGTATCACCCTCGTCAATACAGTGAGAGGACTTCATTTCGAAAGAGGTCACATGATCTTGGGAGGTCTTTCCGGTCCTTTGTTGAAGCCAATAGCTCTCAGGGCAGTTTACGAAGTCAGAAAAATGTATCCTGATCTCTTTATCATCGCGAGTGGAGGCGTTTATAGTGTTAAAGATGCAGAGGAATTTCTAAATGTTGGCGCAAATGTTGTAGGTGTAGGAAGTGCTTTGTTCAAAAATCCCGAAATCGTAGAAGAAATCGGCAGATATCTTTTGGAGGTGAAAGGATGATACCGGTTTTGAGCTTGGATATGGAAGACCCTCTTGACTTTATAAAAAAGAACGGTAGTTTCGATGTGGTGAAAGTGGGGCACAACTTGGCCGTCTACGGGAAAAAGATTCTGGATAGTCTATATGAAATGAACTTAAAAGTGATCTTGGATTTGAAATTTTGCGATATTCCATCAACAGTAGAACGTTCTATTAAAAGTTGGGATCACCCCGCCATTATAGGTTTCACTGTTCATTCCTGTTCGGGGTATGAAAGTATTGAAAGAGCTCTTAAGACGACAGACAAGTACATTTTTGCCGTTGTAAAACTCACCTCTATGGAAGGAAATCTCGAGGATTATATCGACTGGATTGAGAAGTTGAACAATATCGGATGCGATTTTGTTCTGCCAGGATCCTGGGCAAAAATCTTGAGAGGGAGAATAAAAGGAAAAATTCTCGTTCCCGGAATCAGAATGGAAGTCAAAGCAGATGATCAGAAAGATGTGGCGACCTTGGAAGAGATGAAAGGAATAGCGGATTTTGCAGTACTGGGGCGAGAAATTTACTTAAGTGGAAATCCTAAGGAAAAAATAAGGAAAATCAAGGAGACGATAACATGATAGAAGAAATCTTGGAAAAGACCGGTGCCCTTATGGAAGGCCACTTCGTCCTTTCTTCTGGGAAACACTCTTCCAAATATGTTCAATGTGCAAGACTTTTTGAATTTCCAGAGTATGGTGATGTCGTGGGTAAAGAGCTAGCGAAACTTCTTGAAAAGTACGATGTGAAGACGGTTGTCGGACCTGCAATGGGTGGAGTGATACTTTCTTACGTAGTAGCGAGATATCTGAAGGCAAGAGCTCTCTTTGCGGAAAGAGAAAACGGTGTAATGAAACTCAGGAGAGGATTTCATGTGAAGTCAGGAGAAAGAGTAGCGGTAGTTGAAGATGTCGTAACGACAGGTGGTTCTGTAAAGGAAGTTATAGAACTTCTCAAGAAAGAAGGTGCCACTGTGGTGTGTGTTGGGGCAATAATTGATAGATCGAGAAGCAAAGTGGACTTTGGTGTTCCTTTTAAAAAATTACTAACGCTTGATCTACCCACATACGAACCGGACGAATGTCCCCTTTGTAAACAAGGGATCCCCTCGATGAAACCGGGAAGCAGGGGATTGAAATGATTCTGAAAGGTGCTCTTGTCTGGAATGGAAATAGATTTGTGCAAAAAGATTTATTTGTTGAAAACGGTGTTTTCGTTGAAAAATCACACGGTCCTTCGATCGATGTGAAGGGATACTTTCTAGTACCCGGTTTCGTAGATTCACACGCACACGTTGTGGGAACTGGATTTGCCAAAGATTCCATTTCTTTTTCCTCATGGGATGAACTTTTTGAAAAGCTGAACGAACGGAAACAGGAGAACGTGATATTTGGAAGAGGATGGAGCGAAGAACCGGATGGAACCACTTTGAAAAAACTAGATGAGATAGAAAAACCTATTTTCCTTATTAGAAGATGTGGACACAAAGCTCTTCTAAATATATCAGCTATGAAAGTGCTGGGCATAAAGACCAGATACATCGTTGAAAACCTCGAACCGATATACGAACATGTATTCAAAAAAGAACTCTTGAAATTTTACAAAGTCGGAGAACAAGAGTTTTTGAAACATGGAGTGACTTTCGTTCAAAGCGATGATCTAAATGGTGTTGAGGTAGAAGAACTCCTCGATGTCCTCAAAAATTCACGTGTTAGACTCTTCGAGAAACTGAAGTACAAAAATTTGAGACCACACTACTTTCGCGATCTCAGCCCTAAAGTCCATGTTAGAGGAATAAAAGTTTTCATGGATGGTTCGCTTGGTGCGAAAACAGCTTTCATATCTGGTGAATACGAAGATGGCACACACGGTGTTCAACTCGTTTCAAAGAAAAAACTCGAAAAATTAGCTGAATTCTGTGATGAAAAAAGTTTGATCCTGAACATACACGCGATTGGTGACGAAGCGGTGAGTGTTACTCTGGATGTTTTAGAAAAACACCCTGGCCATAGAATCGTTCATGCTCAACTCATAAAAGAAGAAGATCTAAAAAGATTAAAGAGCGCTTCTCTCACCGTTCAACCACATTTTTACTTCGAAGACTTACCTCTACTCAAAAATATAAAAGTTAACGCACTTCTTTATCCGTTTCGAAAGATATTCGAAATGGGTATCTCCATTTCCTTCTCGTCTGATTCTCCAGTTTCTCCAAGTGATCCCAAGTATGTGGCAGAACACGCATTGAAGATGGGATTTTCTAGAGAAGAAACTTTTTATCTGATGACAGAAGCTGGGGCAAGACAAGTAAAAATAAAGACGGGAAAGATAGAGACAGGTTTCAAAGCTGATTTTTGTTTATACGAAAGAAATCCTCTTCTTTTTGAAGACGATCCAGCAGCAGTGTTCATTGAAGGTGAGAGGGTGTTGTAAGTGTATAGGGAAAAAGAGACAAAAAAAATGGAGCAGGCGGTGGGACTCGAACCCACACCCTCCGCCTTACCAAGGCGGCGCTCCACCGCTTGAAGCTACGCCTGCTCGTCGCTGGAACTATTTTAACACATAGTCCTTTCTGGTTCAAGAGGCCTCCTGATATCCCTTTCTCTTCAGTATATCAACAACTTCTTTGTTCACAATATGTTTTGGAACCTTACCTTTAAAAAACTCAGCAACGGACTGAGCAGCCATCATGTTCATTCTATAAATGGCTTCTTTTGTGTGTGCTCCTATGTGTGCGGTTACGATAAGATTTGGACATTCAAAGAGCGGTGAGTTAGGGTCTGGTGGTTCTTCTTGAAAAACATCGAGAGCCGCTCCCGCTATTCTTCCTTCTTTCAACGCTTTTACGAGGGCGGCTTCATCCACTAATCCTCCTCGAGAAGTATTTATTAGAAAAGCAGATCTTTTCATGAGGTTCAATTCTCTTTCTCCTATCATGTTTCTTGTATCTTCATTCAAGGGAACATGTAAGGATACGATATCGCTTTCTTTCAACAGTTGATCTAACTCATCAACAGGAATCGCCTCATACAACCTTATGGAATCTTTACTAACGAACGGATCATAGACCAAAACTTTCATACCTAAACATGTAGCTTTTTTGACAACTTCCCGGCCAATCGCTCCGAATCCTACTACACCAAGAACCTTCCCCGCAATTTCTTGACCCACTATGCTTTCCCACTTTCTCTCATAAAACAGCATGTTATGAGCCCATATCAACCCCCTGCTCAGAGCAAATGCAAAAGCTATGGTAAGTTCTGCAACGGAAAGTGAGTTCGCCCCAGTTGTAATGGTAACCGGTATTCCTTTATTTGTAGCCGTTTCAAGATCTATGTTATCCACACCCACACCGTGTTTCGCTATTATTTTGAGATCGGAGCTCTCTATCATTTCCGCTGTTACAGGATGAGTTCCCACTATAAGCGCATCAACTCCCTTCAAAGCCTTGGCATCTATCCTATCAACTTTTATCACTTCGAAGCCTTCTCTTTCAAGAAAATCTATTGGATCACGAGAATATTTTCCAAAAGTGCGTGTAACAACCAAGATTCTTTTCTTCATGATTTCCCCTCCGTGTTCAATACTTGAGCTCCGAGACCGCTAACCTGCTCTTGTTAAGATTTTCTATAGCTCGTGGATCTCTTGCAGCGAGAAGTGTGTATATCGTATCGAGGATTACGAGTTGCACTATTCTCGACGTCATAGCATCAGTTCTTATCTTGGTTTCTTTGGTGTTTGTAACGAGGACAACATCGGAATACTTTGAAAGAGTAGACTTCTTATTGCCAGTTATTGCAACAACAGGTATCCTCAGACTTTTCGCCTTTTTAGCAAAATTCACGATAGAAATCGTCTCACCGGTGTGCGAGATGGTGACGAGAAGATCGTCAGGAGTAGCTGTTGCGAGTATGGTGGCTACAATGTGTTCATCGTTAGAAAACAAGCAATTCTTTCCTATTCGGGTGAACTTATGAAATGCATCAAAAGCAACGGCAGCAGAAGCAGCAAAGCCCACAAATATGATTCTTCTAGCATTTTTGAACAACTCTACTGCTCTTTCTACAGAGGCAACATCCAAAGAATCTAAAGTATCCAAAATCGCCCTCACTGTGGCTTTGAATATCTTTTCAGTGACGACCTTCGTGTCATCTTCATCAGAAACATCCTCGTAAACTATCTCTAGGGGGGCGCGAGAGATGCTCTGTGCGAGTAACACCTTAAATTGCTGGAAACTGCTCAAACCCAACTTTTTATAGAACTTCACAATAGATGCTTCACTTTTTACTCCTGCCCTCTTACTCAAATCACTGATAGAACTTTCTATGATACTTCTTGGATTTTCAAGAACAACGTCTGCTATACGTTTTTCCGCTTTGGTAAATTCCTCATACTTTTCTCTAATTGTTTGGATAACGTCCATTTTGATACCTCCTCACACCGCTGTAGAACCCCCATCTATCGATATGATACTACCCGTCATAAATCCCGCTTCGTCACACGCTGCAAACAATATAGCAAAAGCTATTTCTTCCTCTTTTCCGAGTCTTCCCATAGGTATTCTAGAGGTCATCTTCCTCAGAAGTTCTTCAGGATTGGGGGATGCCTTCACCCTCGCCATCAAACCTTCAGACTGAGTCGTTCCAGGGCAGACAGCGTTAACTCTTATTCCGTATCCGACGTAATCAACTGCCAACGATCGGGTAAGCCCAATCAAGGCAGCTTTTGATACACTGTACACACATCTTCTGGGTATACCAACTAGGCCCGCCTCTGATGAAACGTTGACAATCACACCACCACCCTGTTTTTTCATCTGTTCAACTGCATACTTAGAAAGCAAGAACGGCCCCTTAACATTGATCGAAATGGTCCTATCGAAATCTTCCTCTGATGTTTCCTCTATGTTTCCGTACGGTACAATTCCTGCATTGTTCACAAGAATATCAAGTCTGCCGAATACATCCACCGTCTTTCTCACGATTTTCTCCGCATCTTTTGCCACATCCCCGTAGACAAAAAACGCTTCTCCTCCTTTTTCCTTTATCAACTTTACGGTATCATTTCCTTTCTCTTCAGAAATATCGTTAACAACTACTTTTGCTCCTCTTTCTGCAAACATAATAGCAGCTTTCTTTCCTATACCAGATCCGGCTCCCGTTATCAAAACCACCTTACCTTGAAAGTTCATTTCTCAATCCCTCCTTATCCGAAGATGAGATTCGGTATGAAGAGAACAATCTGTGGGAAGAAAATAACAATGAGTATAGCGATCACAGTAACTACCAAGAAAGGCCAAGACGCTCTAATGTATTCTTCTAACGTGGCACCAAGGACAGAACATCCTGCGTACATCGATGCTCCGACAGGCGGAGTTTGATTCCCCATCGCAGCGGAGAGAATGAAAACCAATCCAAAATGAACAGGATCTATTCCCACATGTCTCGCAACAGGAAGTAAAATGGCTGTGAGCATGAGGATGAGAGCGGTGGCATCTACAAACAATCCAGCGAATACCAAGAAAATAGATATCATAATCATCAACAAGTTCGGATTGCTAGTGATACCAAGTAAAAATTCAGCCAACTTTTCAGGGATTCTTTCCCAAATCATTCCATAACCGAAAATGGAAGACATCGACAGAATAAACATTACACTACCTATGTCCCCAAGAGAATTTTCAAGAGTTTCCCAATAGAGAACCCTAAATGACATCTCTCTATGGATAATAAATCCTACAAATATTCCATATAACACAGCAAAAGATCCTACTTCTGAAGGTGTAAAGAGGCCTCCCCTGAGACCTATAATTAACAAAATAGGGAAAATGAGCGCCCAAATGCTTTTTCCTAAAGATCTCATTATTTCACCAGTTGAAGCCTTTTTTTCCCTTTCTGGTGCAAGATTCAACCGCTTTGCTACAAACCAGATGGTGATCATGTAAACAATCATCAGAAGAAGCCCTGGTCCAATACCTGCTGCAAAGAGTCTACCGATCGAAACCTGACCAATCGTTCCATAGATGATGAACGCAATTCCAGGAGGTATGATCGGTGTGATCAAAGACGTCCATACATTTACGGCCACTGCAAATCCCCTGGGATAACCTCTCCTCAACATTTCAGGTCCAAGCATTCTTGTTTCCATCGCTGCGTCCGCTATACTGGAACCCGAAACCCCTCCCATCAACGTGGAAAGAACCGCCGAAACTTGACCGAGTCCACCTCTCATGTGACCGACGAGCGTCGAAGCAAAATCGAGAAGGCGCCTCGTCACCCCAGCTGAATTCATCACATTTCCAGCCACTATGAACATGGGAATCGCGAGTAAAGTGAAGTTCACTGTCTGCGACAGCAATCTTTGAATGGGTATGGTTATAGGAAGTTCGGGATGCTGAAGAAACCAGAGAAATCCCGATATTCCTATAGCGAAAGCAACGGGCATTCCTAAAATCAAGAAAACGGCAAAAGCAATCAGTACTATTACCATATCACTTTGCCTCCTTCTTGTTGTCTCTGAATTCTGCGATTATCTTCAGAATTGTGGTCCTAAAGAGGAGTATTCCGCCAACCGGTATACTCAGAGTAACCCATGTGTAACTAAAATTCGGCATCCCAACGAAAGTTCTGTATCTAGTTTTATAGGAGAGGTAGAACCCCCATATGATGAGGTAAACAACAAACGCCAGGATAATTATGTAATTTGCGAGCCTTATAATCTTTTGCGTTCTGTTAGAAAAACGTTTTACCAGAATATCCACAGACATCATCTTGTTTTCTCGCCAAGCAACATCCACCGCAAAAAAACATGCCCAACCGAATAAAAAAGTACTGAAGTCCACCGCCCAGTTTATGGGATGCTTCAAAAACCTTGCAATTCCAGAGGAGAAAACCAGAACAATCATCACTAAGAGTAATACTTTTGCGGAGTGTTTTTCAAATTTCAGAAGCATTTCATCGAATTTTTTCACAACTATCACCTCTGTCAATTCAGAATAAGCCCAGCCCATTGGGCTGGGCCTTGAAGATCACTCTCCTTTCACTTCCTTGATTAACTGATTTAGTGCATCTTCGAGTCCTAACTTCTTGTACGCTTGTTTCGCCCTCTCCATGAAAGCTTCTCTATCGATTTCAGAAGCGGGTATAACAGTCATACCCTTTTCTATACATTTCTGCTTGTACTCTTCTTCGAGTTCTTTCATGATCTTGAGCGATACTTCTATTCCCGCTTTATCCATCTCTTCTTCGACTATTTTCTGATATTCCGGTGGCAAACTGTTGAACCAATCTGCACTGACAATTTCGAAGTTTATGAGGAGGAAATGACCAGTTTCAGACATGTACTTCAAAACCTCGTATAGACCACCGTTGTAAACATTTGCATAGGTGAGTTCTGCCCCATCAACAGCTTTGGTTTGAACTGCCGTATAGATCTCTCCGAAATTGATAGCTACAGGAACCGCACCGAGTGCTCTTATAGATTCTTGCCAAGCGGGGGCTCCAGGGGTTCTTATTCTCAAACCACTCAGATCTTCCGGTTTTCTGATAGGTTTGTTTGTCACAAAATGTCTGTATCCTTGTACCCAGTAAAAGGACAATACCTTGATACCAAACCTTTGCTCTAGGTCTTTCAACCACTTTTGCATAGTTGGTGATTGTTTGATTTTCTTCAATGTCTTTATCACCTCTTCGGGCGTCTTTGCACCCATGAAATCGATGAAGTACGCGAGATTCATTACTCCTATATCTTTAACATACATCCCAAGTCTTGCAGAATCTGTGTTCCAACCAACCGGTGCTCCCATCCTGATCTGTTCGATAACATCCTCTTCGACTCCGAGCTGTGAACTCGGGAAAACCTCGATTCTAACATCTCCATTCGTTCTCTCTTCAACTGCTTTCGCCCATTTCAAGAACGCCTGATGGTAAGGTTCTCCTGGAGCGAGCACGTGTCCAAATCTTAAGGTATACTTTGCACCGAACGTTAATGAAACAATCAATACTCCCAAAACAATGGCTAACAATACCTTTTTGCTCATTAACCAACACCTCCCTAAATAAAATTTTTTTCTAAATTGTATTAAATAGATCTTTTTGCAAAAAAATTTTATTACATAAAAAGTTCCAGAGTCAACTGTTAACTTTTCTGTTACATATGACAGTAGTAGCATTAGACCGAGGAGGGGATTGTCATGAAAATTTTTGCTTTTCTTGGAGACAAATATCACGATCACGACCTTTATTTGGAAACTCTTCAAAATGTTTTGGAAAAAGGTATCATCTACGATTACTCGCCAAACAAATTCTATGAAATACGGAAGCTACCGAACTTGGTTGTTATAGGAAGATGGAACCTCATCGATGAAAATAAACCATGGTTAGAAGAGAAGGAAATAAAACTTTTGGAAGGATACATCAGATCCGGTGGAAAACTTTTTGCCTGGCATTCGGGTCTTGCCCACTTTCCAGAGAGTTACAACAGGTTAGTGGGGGGAAGATTCATCCATCATCCCCCACAGAAGAAAGTGAGATACTACGGAGAAAGGGTTGAATTTGTACTCGCGGATGAACAATATTTTATCGAGCTTAGATCGGATGTAGAAATATTTCTCTGGAGTGAATCAGAGGATGGAAAAACCGTTGCAGGATGGAAGAGGAGATTTTTTGAAGGTGAAATATTGGCCCTCACTCCTGCTCACAATGAGGGCCTTAAAGATGGAAAATTTCGAATTTTTTTGAAAAGGGTTTTGAAAGATTTTCTTCAAGCTTCCGTATAACTTTCGACAGGATAATCAATCTCTTCGAGCTTTCTCAAAACTTTATCGAGATCGTTGGTTTCAACGATAACCTTTTTCTCTTCAACGTTCACCTCGTAATCATCCACACCGATTTCCTCCAACGCCTTAGAAATTCTCATCTTACAATGATTACAAGAGATATCCGGCACGCTCAACACATATCTCATACACACACCTCCTTACAAAAATTTAGATTCGATTTCCTTTATTATCCTCTCTTCTTCGTTTATCTCATCTACGATCCTGTTTAACTCCTTTAGAAGTTCTCCAACGTTTAATCCTTTATCCTCACATGCGTCTTTCAGATTTTTCATCTTTGCACAACAAGTATCGAATCCATACTTCCTGAGAACTTTTTCCAACCTCTCATGAGCTTCTATGATCTCTTTGAGAGTTGTGTTTTCCCTTATCCTTTCAAGCATCTTCACACCTCCTTTTTAGCAACTATCAAGCGCACCACATCCTTCAAAAGAAATTCCTCTTCCTCTATGGCAAAGCCCGCCATTCTTATGTTCTCATCGGTCTTTCTGAGCATGCTCGTTCCCAGCAATGATTTTGTGAATATATTCATGAAAAAAAGTATCAAGTTGATGTACCATTTTTCACTTCTCATATGTTCGAGGAAATACACCTTGCCAGATGTTTTGAGAACCCTTCTTAATTCTTTCAAACCTTTCAAAGGATCGGGTACCGTACAGAAAACGAACGTAGAAACAACACAATCGAAACTTTCATCTTCAAATGGTAGATTTTGAACATCCGCTCTGAGGAGTTTTACATGCTTTTCTGGATAACTTTTCAATTTCTCTTCGCATATTTTCAACATGCCTTCGCTCACATCGATCCCTACTATTTCCACATGGTCCGGATAATAAGGTAGGTTCTTTCCGGTACCTATGCCAACTTCGAGAATTTTCCCTCCCTCCAACTTTTCGAAGAGTTTTTTACGAAAATGGGAGAGATATTTCTTCTCAAAAAAGCTTTCGACTTTATCGTAAAATCTTGAAAACTTGTCATATTTTTTTGCCACACTCATTTTCTGACCCTCATCGAATTCACAGTCACAGTTATGGAACTGAAAGCCATTGCGAGTTCTGCAATCACCGGATGAAGCAATCCCATCATCGCCATCGGTATAGCCACCACGTTGTAGAAAAAGGCCCAGAACAAGTTTTGCTTTATGATTTTGAACGTTTTCCTGGATATTTCTATGGCATCGACGACTTTCGATATGCCACCCTTTGTTATGATGATATCGGCGCTATCGATGGCAAGGTCGGTTCCCGAACCTATAGCGATCCCTACGTCCGCACCTTTTAAAGCAGCCGCATCGTTCATTCCGTCACCAACCATTGCCACCTTCTTTCCATGAGTTTGATAAGTTCTTACAAGATCCAATTTTTCAGAAGGTTTCACACCCGCATGAAATTTCTCTATCCCAAGACGCCTGGCAACTGCTTTCGCGGTCTTTTCGTTGTCCCCAGTTATCATGACCAAATCAATTCCCATTTCTTTGAGTCTTTTCACAGCAGCTGGACTGTCTTCTCGAATTGGATCTTCTATCGCGAGAAATCCTACAATTTCATCGTTTTTCCTCACTTCAACAACGGTTTTTCCTTCACTGAGCAAAGAATCATATCTCGAGTAGTCAAGAGGTTTCCCCACAAAATATTCATTTCCTTCGTAATATGCTTTCACACCTTCTCCAGGGATTTCTTCGACATTCTCTATAGGAACAGATTCTTGAGAAAGCTCCGAAATAGCTTTTGCTAAAGGATGGTTGGAGTTTTTCTCTATACTCGCAACAATCTTGATCAAATCATCGGAGAGATTATGATCCACAACTTTGGGTCTCCCTTCAGTGAGTGTCCCCGTTTTGTCCGAGAGAACAACTCCTATATCTTTCGAAGTCTGTATCGCCTCGGCATTCCTTATGAGAAGACCTTTCTTTGCGGCAAGGCCTGTTCCCGTCACAAGGGCCATAGGAGTAGCAAGCCCAAGCGCACATGGACATGCTATAACAATTGTGGCAACGAAAACGAATATGGAAAATGTCAAAGGATCACTGGTCTGTATGATCCAAGGAAATATAGATCTTGCCTTCTCCACGAATGGCAAAAAACTTTCGTAATTAAAATACCAAACAAAGGCACTGGCTATCGCCAGAATGATGATGGCAGGGACAAACCACATGGTGATCCTGTCGGCGAGTGCCTGTATTGGAACTTTTGACCCTTGGGCCTCCTGAATCAATTTGATCATCTGCGAAAGGAACGTATCTTCTCCAACCTTTGTAACCCTTATCTTGATGGGGCTGGATAGATTCAGTGAACCTCCTATTACCTCACCACCTTCTTCTTTCAAAACTGGTATGGATTCCCCCGTGACAACTGACTCGTCTATAGAAGATTTTCCCTCCACGATCACACCATCCACTGGAATTCTCTCACCAGGCTTCACTAAGACAACAAACCCTTCCTTAACTGCTTCTATAGGAGTCATTACTTCTCCTTTATCCGTAAGAACTCGAGCTTCTTTTGCCTGGAGTTTCAGAAGCGCTTTGATCTCTTTGCTTGCTCTGTCCCTTAGGTACGATTCTATGAAACGTCCTGTGATATGAAAAGCAACGATCATCGTACCTATTGCTCCAAAAGACATCACAGGAAGTCCCAAACTGTCCAATAGAGCAGTTACCCAGGAAGTCACAGCACCGAAAAAGATCAATGTATCCATGTTCGTGTGCCTGTGTGTCAAAGCGATCCATGCACCTCTGATAGTTGCCCTTCCCACATAGAAGGTAACAAACGCTCCGGCAAAGACTTCAATCCAAGTAAAATAAGGAATTTCAGCGATGAACATATGATAGAGCATGAGAACGGCAAGAGGAGCTGTGATAAGCCATGCAAAAATCAAATTTCTTTTGGACTCTTTATAACGTTTCCTCTCGACATCTTCTGGGGATTCCTTGCTCACACCGTATCCAACTTCTTCAACTGTCTTTTTTATTTCATCGAAAGAGACTTCCCTTTCTGCTACTATAAAGCCCGTGGACGTTGCCAAATTCACCGCGGCAAATTTCACTCCGTCGAGTTTTTTCAAAGCTTTTTCCACCGTTTTCGCGCACGTTGCGCAAGTCATACCTGTTACGGTGAACGTCTTTTTCACTTCATTTGCAACACGATTCTCCTTGGTTTTCAATGTTTCGCCCATACTTCCAAACCTCCCTCGCCCAGGTTTCTGAAATGCAGGCTCCCATGGTTATAGCTACCTCGAAAACTTCTTTTATTTCCTCGTCTGTGGCTCCCAATTCGAGAGCTTTCCGATAGTAACTCTGGGCGCAAGGTTTACATTTCTCCATAACAGACACAAGGAGCGCCATCAACACTTTGTATTTCGCAGGTATAGCCCCATCGGAAAAAGATTTGTTCCTCATTCGCATGACCGCTCCACTAACCTCGGGAAAAGTCTTTCTCCATAACTCGAAGTCGCCCATTAATCCTCCAACCTCCTTCTGAGCCTTTCGTACTCTTCCTCCGAAATTTCTCCACGAGCAAGTCTCTCTTTCAAAAGTTCGATGGCTCTTTGATTTCCAGCATCTCTTTCATGCGTTCGATTACCTTCGATCCATCTGAATAAAAGGACAAACAAAACCACCAAAATCACTGCCCAAAATACCATCATGATGATTCCTCCTCCCCAAGTCCAGTTCCAGGGCCAGAAGCCCCAATGCCAAAAACAGAATGGACACATGCTTGATTCCTCCTTTTGAATTATGCTAAACTAATTATAGCACAAGGGGGTGATTTTATGAAAGTGAAAGATCCTGTCTGTGGAATGAAAATCGAAAAGGAAGAGGCTGTAGAACGGGTAGAATACATGGGAAAGGAATATTTCTTCTGTTCGAAAGAATGTGCTGAAAAATTCAGAGATGATCCAGAAAGATACGCACACCAAGGAAAACCACGTGGTCATGGTTGTTGTCATTAAAAAAAAGGCGCCGTTCGGCGCCTTTCAACTTCCTAGTATCGATTCTATCTCTTTCATAATACCCTCAGTGAGCTTTTCTTTAATTTCAACCGCTTTTATGTTTTCATCCAATTGTTCTGGTCTGCTTACGCCAAGAATCACACTACTCACATTTTTGTTCTTCAAAATCCAGGCTATCGCAAGTTGTGGTAAAGTCGCACCAAGTTGGTCCGCTATCTTCTGAAGAGCTCTAAGTTTCTCGAACGTCCTTTCGTTGAGGAGTCCACCTTCCTCTAACCACTTCCTGACTTGTGGAAAAGTTGCCAGTCTTGAACCCTCGGGAATTCCATTGTTGTATTTGCCAGAGAGAAGGCCAGACGCGAGAGGCGAGTAAGTGGTAAGACCCATTCCGTATTTTTCGTAGAGTGGTGCATACTCTTTTTCAACACGTTCCCTCACAAACATGTTGTACTGAGGTTGCTCCACAATCGGTGGCATAACACCAAGTTCTTTACACACTCTATGGGCTGCTTCTATTTCCTTTGCACTCCATTCAGAAGTTCCCCAGTAAAGGGCTAAACCTTCTCTCAGAATGTAATCTATAGCGAAAACGACTTCTTCCATGGGAACGTTGGGATCTGGCCTGTGACAATAGAGAATATCCACGTAATCCATTTGAAGCCTTTTCAACGAGTTCCAGGTTCCCTCAAGAAGATGTTTTTTGGAAAGGCCCAAATCATTTGGTCCCTTGCCACCCCAGAAGATTTTCGTGGAAACAACAAGATCCTCTCTTCTGAAATTCTTGAGAATCTTCCCCAACATAGCCTCCGCTATTCCACCTGCGTAAGCTTCAGCTGTGTCAAAAAAATTAATGCCACTGTTGAATGCCTTTTTCACCACTTCCTCGGCTGTGTCAAGATCGAGTTGCTTCCCGAACGTAAGCCACGAGCCCAAAGAAAGCTCGCTAATTTTGATACCCCATTTTCCAACTTTTCTATACTCCATGCAAAACACCTCCTTCAAAGCAGAAACTCAGATATGAACGTCTTTTCTCCGTTCGATTTCACACAAGCCTCTATGAAAGCAAGATCCTTCAAGGCTTCTTCCGGATTTCCCAAATTATTTGGTTTTCCCGTTACAATTACATGATAAAAATCTTCAAACTCTCTTTGATAACTATCTTCCTGCGGAACAGCAACAACATCGTCATTCAAAACGATTTTGTCCCAAAAAATAAACATTTTTCCTTTCGTTCCAACAACTTCGAATTCGTCCTCACCCTTCAAAGAGTAAGAAACGGTATAATTTCCAACAATACCATTTTCGAACTCGAAAAGCGTTGAGAGAAAATCCATACCTCCAAGATGAGGTGACAAATCCTCTGCAACGGCTGAAACCCATTCGACCTCTCCGAAGATCAATCTCAGTGCTGCCGCATGATGAACTCCTCCATCGGAGAGGAAACCACCTACGTGTTTTGGTTCCTTTCTCCAATCGGTACGAACATATTCGTTGCTTTCATCCATACCCACCCATATTTGCCAACTCGTGTATACGACTTCACCAATCTTTCCAGCTTCGATTAACTCTTTCGCTTTCCAAAAAACAGAAGCATGTCTGAAATTCTCCGCAATGTACACCACTTTGTTAGAGTTCCTGGATAGCGCAACAATCTTTTTACCTGTTTTAACATCCGTTGAAATCGGCTTTTCACAGATAACATGGACACCTTTCTGAAGAGCTCTTTCAATGAACGGGAGGTTCAGATCGACAGGAACCGCAAGATCAACAGCATCAACAAGTCCTGAATCTAAAAGTTCTTCGTAGCTATCAAACACCACTGGATTTCCCGACATTCTTGCGAATTCTTCTGCATGCGCTCTTGTTCTACTGGTAACAGCCGTTATCTCAAAAAGATGAGAAAGCTCTTTCAAAGCTGGAAAATGCAACGTTCTAGCAGCAATTCCGCAACCTACGATACCGAGTCTGATTTTCTTCACAGATATCACCTTCCACATCTGATATTTTACCACATTATAATTTAAAAATATTTTCATTTTAAGGCGGCAAGAATCTATCCGTTTTCCAGTCTTTGCCAAATCCTCTTCTAAAATTTCATGTGATGATAACTGAAAGAAAAGTTGCCCGGAAGTTCACAACGAGCAACTTGGTAGGACTGAAGAAGGTAGGATTTCGAACGAAACTTTTCATATTAACAACACTTTACGATTGATCTGAATCCTCTTTCTTTCTTCTCTCTTCTAACAATCTATGGTGATAAGATCCCTCTCTCAAAAGAACAGATCCACAGTTTGGACATCTTTCTTCCTTACATGGGACACCTGGTGTGTGCGGTTTTTTGTAACCACATTTGGGACAAACACAAAAGCCTGCAGGGCCCATCCCACTATGAGTGTGATTACGATTAGATCTTCCAAACATGACAATACCTCCTCAAAGGCGAAAAGCCAAAGTTATCATAATACCAGATCAACCTGAATAGCCAAAGAGACGTGGTAGGAATAGAACGAAATCTGGCCAAAATGTTATGATCATCAGCGCGGCGACCTCTATTGGTATCCAATATTTCAACATTTCTTTGAAAACCTCTCTCAGTGGTGTTCCGCTTATCGCACTGGTAATATAACCGGTTTGGCCATAGGGAGGTGTATCCAACGCCATCATTAGATTGACGGTGGTTATTATACCAAAATGCACTGGATCTATCCCTGCAGCTATCACCAATGGGAAAATCATAGGAATCACAACTAATTGAATTATGGAAACATCTATGAACATTCCTAGTACGAAATACAGGAGGTTAGCACTCAACAAGAGCAAAATTCTGTTCGAAAGCAAACCTGCATTTATGAAAGCTTCTGTTAAAAGCTGAGGAACATGTTCTCGGGCAACCACATAAGTGAAAATGTTCGCCGATGCGACTATAAAACTAATGTAACCAACCGTTTCTGCCGTCTTCATTAAAATTTTGTAGAGTTTCTTCCAACCGAGAGTTCTGTATATTAACCAACTTATCAACATAACATAAACTGCTACTATCGCGGCAGCTTCAGTAGCTGTGAAGATACCTCCATAAAGACCGGCTAGAAGAATGGCAGGTGCTAAAAGTGCTGGTAGAGAGACCCAAAAAGACCTTATAAGTAAAGGTAATGGGACTCTCCCGGTACACGGATAGTTGCGTACTCTCGACAAGATATAAACCATTAACATTTCAAGAGCTCCCAAAAGAAGCCCTGGCAAGAAGCCTGCTAGAAATAGATATCCCAGGGAAGTCCCGGTGAGCATCGAATAAATCACCATAGGAATGCTCGGAGGAATGATAGGACCAATCGTAGCAGAAGCAGCTGTAACAGCACAAGCGAATGCTCCGTCGTATCCCTCATCTAGCATGGCTTTTATTTCGATGCTACCTATTCCCGAGACATCCGCTATCTCTGAACCACTCATACCCGCAAAAATTATACTAGCAGCAATGTTAGCGTATCCAAGCCCCCCTCTAATTCCTCCCAATGCCTTTTTTATGAAATCAAATAATTTTGTTGTTATTTCACAATCGTTCATGACGTTGGCTGTAAATATGAAAAGCGGCACAGATATCAGAACGTATTGACCAGAAAATTGTATTGTTAAAATGTCCAACAGATTTGGAAGACTTATTCCTGTTGAAAGAAAATAAACTATACCAGCAGCTATCATGGCAAAGACTATAGGATACCCTAAAACGAACATTATACCGAACGTTAGAAAGAAAGAAATCATTCCCATGGTTTTCCCTCCGTTTTTGCAGGAACGCCTGTTATCAATTCTCTAATTCCGTAGTATACATACGAGATATTGTGATAAATAACCAATATCATGAAAACAGGAAGACTTATAACTAAATAAGTCCAGGGGATCCCTAAAACCTCCGACCGAATCAGGTGATACCAGAAAGTTTGCTTTAAGATAGGTTTCAATGAGATTATGAAAAGAATTGTTATGAACGAATCAAAGGTTATGTCTATTACTAACTGAACCTTTCTAGGAAGTTTTTCATAAATTATATTGAATCTCAAATGATCACGATAACGATGGGCACATGCTGCACCGAGCAAAACCGTCCACACGAAACAGTAAGAAGTTATCTCATAAAGCTCAGGAGAGGGAAATTTGAAAACATATCTCAACAAAACCTGAAGAAACAAAGAGATAGTGAAAGTAAAAAGCAAAATCGATGGTAGGTGAATTTCCAAAACATCCAATATTGTTTTTAAAATAACCCTTAGTATCTTCATTGAAAAGTCTCACCTCTTTTCAAAACCGGTAGAGCGCAAAGGCTCTACCGGTTTTAACAAACTATTACATCTCTTGGATCTTTCTGTACAACTCCTTCCATTTCTCATCAAATGCCGGATTATTCAGATAGTATTCGTGTGCATGTTTGATGAATGCTTCTTTATCGGGGACAATTATTTCCATTCCATATTGTTCTCGGAACAGTTTCAACAATTTTGCCTCTTGCTCCAAAACAGTATAGTTCATGTAGTAACGAGCGACCTGAATGGCTCTTTTGATGTAATTTCTATACTCTTCCGGCATACTTTGCCACAGTTTTTCGTTAATCACCGGACAAATCATTCCTATTTGATGATCGGTGAGAACTATGTAGTGAGTTACCTCACAGAACTTTGCACTGTAATCCGTTGGAAGGGGATTATCTTGTCCATCCACGGCTCCTGTCTTCAGTGCTAGATAAACTTCTGTAAAACTCATCGGTGTGGGATTTGCTCCCAAAGCTCGAGCCATGTGGAGGAAGGTTTTGTTGTTGGGCATTCTGAGCTTTACACCTTTAAGATCCTCCGGTTTTCTCACAGGCCCTACTCTTTCAATGAAATTGAGTTCACGAGTTCCAAGATACCAAACATCCAAAACCCTGAGGTTGGTTTTCTTTGCCAATTTGTCGAAGAGTTCCTGAACCATCTGGCTCGTCATAACTCTGTACATATGGTCAAGATCTCTGAAAGCGTAAGCCGCCTCGAAGACACCAAATTCAGGCATTGCTGCAAGATCAGCGAACCACGATGGAGCGGAATCACTACACATCTCGAGGTCTCCCCTCATTACTGCAAGTAACTCTGTTCTTTGATCTCCCAACTGTCCCGAATGGTACACCTCTACCTTAATTTTTCCGCCACTAAGCTCTTCTACTATCTCCGCAAATTTCTGCATCGCAAGTACTTGGGGCTGAGTGGGAGCAGCAACTGTACTGAAACGAATTACGTAATCTGGTTTGACTTCCGACCAAGCGATCACCGTTAGTGACAACAAAACTACCAGAAGTATCCTCCATCCTCTCATAAAAACACCCCCTTCTGAGATTTTAATGTATCAATCTATTTTCCCGATTCTTTTCAACACATCCTTCAATTTTGCTCTTTCTTCATCAGTCGCAGGAATCAGAGGCAAACGAACAGCAGAAGTAGGTAATCCTGAAATCATCTCGAATGCAGCCTTCACGAGTGGAGTAGGATTAACTCTTTTACCATCCACTCCGTGAAAAGCAGCAAATAGATCCATAAGAACATGATATTTCTTCATTGCTTCTTCGTTTTTTCCGTTCAGATGATCATCTATCATAGCTTTTATAATATCCCCTACAACGTGCGCTCCACCACTTACAACACCTACTCCTCCCTGCACAAGAACTTGAAGAATCATCGTGTCATCTCCAGAATAGACAGCCAGTTTTCCACTCGTAGCTTTTATATAATCCGTAGTTTGAACAGGATGGAGACCGGCTTCATCTTTAACTGCAATAACATTGTCGAACTCCGCTATTCTTGCGAGAGTCTTAGGTTCAAGGTTCACTCCAACAAAAAGAGGAATATTGTAGACCATTATAGGAAGAGAGGTATTTTCAGCGATTATCTTGAAATGCTGGTAAATACCTTCTTGTTCAGGGTGACAATAATAGGGAAGTACCACCATCACAGCATCATACCCCAACCTTTCTGCCTCTTGATTCAATCTAATAACATCTTCTACGAAGATAGCACCTGTTCCCGCTATGAGAGGAACCTCATTCCCCACCTCATCTTTGATCTCTCTGAGCAGTCTAATTCTTTCGTCAACACTCATAGCATAGAATTCACCGGTCGTTCCACTCACAATGATAGAATCACAAAATCCCCTTTCGATCACATATCTTGCAACTTTTCGGGTGGTTTTGTAATCAATCGACTGATCTTCCTTGAAAACCGTTATGAGAGGCAGAAGCACTCGTCCAAATTTCTCTACAACGTTGTACCTAAAATTATGTATTTTCATCCAATAACTCCTCCTTTCTATTTTATTTCATTATATGAAATGATTTATCATTTATCGAAACCAGTTATAATTATATCGAAGTACAACCCTGTAAGTCAAACTCTAGAAACAAGAGATTGCTAAGGAGGACAGAAAATCGATGCAAGTATTAAAAAGGGCGGTAGAGATTTTAAGTTGTTTCAGTATGAGAAAACCCGTTCTCAGTCTCGGAGAAATATCGGAACAGACAGGTATGCCTAAACCGACGGTCTATAGAATCTGTAATGCTCTTGTTGAATTGGGAATTTTGACAAAAAATCCTGATAAAACTTACAGCTTGGGATATAAGCTTTTGGAACTGGGGAGTATAGTACTCTCCTCTCTGGAAATAAGGAAAGCAGCGATAGACGTTATGGAACAACTGCAAGCCATAACTGGAGAATCCATACACCTTGGAATTCTTGAAGGAACGCACGTTCTCTCTATAGAAGCGTTGGAAAGTTCCCAGTCCTTGAGAACAAAGGTTTATATTGGAAAGCGGGCATCTTTGTACAGCACAGCCATTGGAAAAGCTTTGCTAGCTTTTCTTCCTGAAAAGCAGCAGGAAGAAATATTGGAAAAAATCAAATTAGAACCACGAACGAAGAATACCATCACGGATAAGCTAAAACTCATTGAAGAATTGAGAAAGATACGCGAAAGAGGATACTCCATTGATAACATGGAAGATGAAGAAGGAATTCGTTGTATAGGAGCTCCCATTCTAAACGAAAAAGGTTTTGCAGTAGCCTCTATAAGTATCTCAGGGCCAGCTTCGAGAATATCCGAGGACAAAATAGAAGAGTATGCAAAGCTGGTGACAAAAGCTGCGAAAGAAATATCCAGAAGATTGGGCTTTCTGATTAAATGACGGATAATTCTACTTCAAGAATTAATGTTCGATCGTCGTGTTTCGAAAGACTTTTCGGAATGATGATTTCAGAATTTTCACCTATATTTTTAAAATCGAGATATTTACCTGTTAAGAAATGTCTCACTTTCCCCTCAACATTGAAATTTCTTATTATCACTCTTTCCTCTTCTGGTATACCAAGGAAGATTACATAAAGTTTCCCATTTTTCGTGGTAAAACGGATTTCCAAATTATCTTCCGTCTTTGCACAACATCTTTCCCATGGTCTTGTACCATATATGACCTTTCCATACTTTTCCAACCATCTTCCAATTCCTAGAAGTCTTTCTCTTTGAATTTGCGGGATCGTACCATCGGCTTTTGGACCCACATTCAGAAGAAGATTGCCACCTTTACTCACCACATCTACTAACACGCGAACAAGCTGATCAATGGTAAGCATATGTTCCGCCTTTTCGTTTCTGTTGAAACCAAATGAAAGACCCATTCCTCTTGTAAATTCCCATTTGTATCCCGGAATGTCATCTGGATAGTTTAGATGATACTCCGCTGTTCTGAAATCCCAATGAGGAACTTTCCATCTATCGTTAACTACTCCTTTAGGCTGGTTGTTGTAATAATAGGCAAACAGGTACTTCACATCTTCTCTTCCTTTCTCTGGCCATTCTATGTCGTTCCACAAAATATCGGGAGAATAAGAATCTATCAATTCCACAATTTGTTTGTAAGCATAGTCGGAATATTCATAAGTGTTTGGTTTGATGTACTCAAAATCCTCTACATGTTCAATAGGTTTTGTTGTAAAGCGCCAATCCAATCCCCCTGAATAATAAACACCAAACCTCAATCCGACATCTCTCACAGCCTTTGAAAAATCCTCTACAATGTCTCTCTTGGGACCTCTTTGCAACGCGTTGAAATCAGTATACCTCGTTTTCCACAGACAAAATCCATCATGATGCTTTGTTGTCAAAACCGTGTATTTCGCACCTGATTTTTTAAAGAGTTCTGCCCACTCACGAGGATCCCATTTCTCTGCTGTGAATAGGTCGGCAAACTGTTCATATTTGAAGTTCTCACCATAGTTTTTTACGTGATATTCCCAAGTAGGACTTCCTTTGATTCTGAGAGAGTTTTCATACCACTCCGCATAAGGGTTTCGAACAAACCAGATATCCATTGGTACTTTCCCAAGTTCTCCTGTTGGTGGTGCCCAACCTGGAACAGAGTAAATACCCCAGTGAATGAAGATTCCAAATTTTGCCTCATCGAACCACGTAGGGAGAGAATGTCCTCTTAGAGATTCCCATGTAGGTTTATATCCCATTCATACTTCCTCCTTATAAAAAAAAATATGGGGCGCCTTGGCGCCCTTATTTCATAAGTACGAAGTCAATACCAGTTATTTCACAGAATGTCTTTATTTCTTCAACATAATCCCCGTAAACACCGTGGATGTGGTTGGATGAATATCGTGACAAGAAATCCTCTATTGGTGTTTCCATCTTTAAAAACGCATGAGGCCAGTTGTTCTGTATACTATCCGCTATCTCATAATTTTTTTCCTCACCGAAATCCACAAATTCCCCAGGAACTACTGTAAACTTGTATCTTCCATCTTCTCTTGTGAGCCTCCCAAGTGTCACTTTTCCAGGTGCAGCTATGTGTTTAACTGCAGCACCTCCCGCCGGGAAGTAGAACGTCTGTGGGTAGAATTCAACTTTCTTCATGTTTTCATCCGGATCAAAGGATTTGTTTGCAAAATATGTGGCATGATTCCCAGAATTACACAGATCCAAAATGTCGTATTCTTCTACGTAATGCCTGACATCTGCAAAAAGAACGGGGGTTTTTGCGATTAGCTTGAAGATTTGCATTGTAAGTGCTCCATCGGAATCTGCTTCTGTTGCACAAACTATTGGTTCATGAGGTCCCTCCCAATCGTATGGATCGTTCAAAAAGGCTTCTGTTACGTCCATCGTAACAAAATGTTCTGTAAGTTCCAACTGACCCTTTATACCAACAAAATCCAATTCCATCTCCTCTATTATGTTCCTCACAGCATGGTAGCTTTTGATTTGAAGCTCCAACTTTTCGGGTGTAAGATACTTTCCATCGTAATGCACAGCTTTTGCTTTCTCTTCTATCCAGAGTCTTCCCTTTCTTGCCCTCTCATCGGATATCTCTTGACTTCTTCTTACAATCTCGAATTGATCAATGTGTTCCACATCCACACCGAATATCTTGTTCCAAAGATCTACGTTAGGAACAGCAGTATACATTCCCATAGATCTTCCTCCAAACATACCATACCTCTGTCCCCTGAGTTTTTTGTACGTACTTCCAGCCCTTATAAAAGCCATGACCCTCCTGAGGACTTTCTCGTCTTCTATATCTCCCCACATTCTGTAATGCTTCGTTCCATCTTGTTCCAAAGCACCAGCCGCGGAAAGCATTGCTACCATTCCGGGGTACTGTGGATTTATATTGGAGAAAAGTAGGAATGGACCCGGAGCAAACTTGCTTGCAAGTACTGAAAAATGAGGAAATGCCCAAACTGCATAATTGAATATCGTCACTTCCGCTCCCTCTTCTGTCAATCTTCTACCTTCTCTTTTAGCAATCGATGGTTTCCACACAATCTCTTTTGCCCTGATAACTTCTACTTCACCTGTTTCTTCCAACTTTCTTGCTATCCTATCTTCAAATTCTTTTACCTTCTTTTCCAATTCCTTGTGAACATATTCCCTACCGTCCGAAAAACTAATGAGACCCACTTTGTATTTCATCTACAACACCCCCTGATATGAAAATGTTTATTGCCTACTCTTTCTAAGTTGATCCACACCGACTGCAGCTACAACGATGATACCTACCAGTACCCTCTGCCAGAAGGGGTTGACGTTCAAATGAACTGAACCATTATAGATGGTAGTCATAACTAAAGCCCCAAAAAAGGCTCCTAAAGCACTCCCTTCTGCACCCGATAAGCTAGCTCCTCCTATAACTGCAGCTGCTATAGCATCCAACTCGTAACCCGTTCCCGTTGTGGGAACTCCCATCCACAATCTTGCCGTTTCTAAAATACCTGCAAATCCTGCTAGCACCGATGCCAAAATGTACGCCGCGTATGTAACAATTCTTATGTTTACACCGGATAATCTTGCGGCCTCGATATTGCTTCCCAATGCAAACAAGTATCTTCCAAGCTTGGTGAATCTGAAAATCACTTCAATACCGACCACAACAAGTAGCAGAAGCCAGAAAAATAAAGGTATGCCCAGAGAATCACTATTCGCAAAATCCGCTAAACTTCTTGGTAACCCAAATACATTTCGTCCATTTGAAATCAACAGAGTTACTCCTCGTGCGATACTCATCATTCCAAGCGTTGCAATGAATGGAGGAAGTTTCAAATCGTATACCATCAATCCATTTGTGAAACCTATAAGAGCTGATAACAGAAGACAATAGAGTATAGAAGATCCTATGTTTGCTCCTTTTGAAACCATCAATGATAGTACAATGTTCACAAGCGCAACTACCGAACCAACGGATAAATCAATGCCTCCTGTTACGATAACGACAACAGCGGCGATACCTAATATTCCCTGTATAGTCATTTGTCGCATAATATTCTTGATGTTGTCATAGGTCAAAAATCTCGGAGTAGCAATTGCTAAGAAGATCCATAGAGCTACAACCACTAAAGCTAATACCATTTGTGTGCTCAGTTTTATTTTCGATCCGAGCTTATTTTTTTCCGTCATACCCTAGAACCTCCTTGTGAAACACTGTTTCTTATGGCAAAACTCAATATTCTCTCTTCATCAAATTCTTCTCTGTTGAGATTGGCGACGATTTTACCGTCTCGCATGACTAATATACGATCACATACTGCCATAAGCTCTGGCATATAAGAAGATATGAAAATAATTCCTGATCCTCTCCGGGCAAGTTCATTTACAAGATCATATATCTCCTGTTTGGCACCAACGTCTATTCCATTAGTTGGTTCGTCCATTATGAATACGTTCGACTGACTTGCCAACCATTTTGCTAGGACCACCTTTTGCTGATTTCCACCACTCAAATTTGCTACGATTTGATTTATATGGGGTGTTTTTATAGACAGAACTTTCACATAATGCTCTGCATTCTTCTTCTCTTCAGTGAGCTTGATAAATCCTAAGCGCCCTATCTTTCTATAGACAGGCAAGTTTATATTGACCTTTACAGATAACTTCAAAGCCAATCCATGTCCTCTCCTATCTTCAGGAACCAATCCCAGTCCTAAATTAATTGCTTTTCGGGGATTTTTTATCTTTACTTCCTGACCGTTGAGAAATATCTTTCCTTCTGTAACTGGATCAGCTCCAAATAAAGCCCTTGCTAATTCCGTTCTTCCAGAACCAACCAGACCATAAATTCCAACAATTTCCCCTCTTCTCACTTCAAAAGAACATTTTTTCAGTTTTTCGTTGGTCAAATTTTCAACCCTCAATATTACATCTCCTATTTTCCTGTTGGGATCATAAAGATCTTTTCTTATCTCTCTACCTACCATCATTCTTATCAACTCATCTTCGGTGACTTCTTTGACACTCTTTTCACCAACGACTTTACCATCTTTCAAAACCAAAACATTGTCACACAATTCGAATATTTCTTCCAAGCGGTGAGAAATGTAAATAATTGATTTTCCTTCACTTTTGAGCTGCCTGATTACCCTGAACAGCTCCCGGACTTCTTTTTCGGCAAGAACAGCTGTTGGCTCATCAAATATGAGTATCTTTGCATCTCTTGAAAGTGCTCGAGCAATTGCAACCATTCCTTGCTGAGCCGCACTCAAATTTCTCACCTGCTGTCGCGGAGAAATTATACCTTTGTAACCTATTCTCTCTAAAATTTCTTCTACTCGTTTTTCCATCTCACGCCTTTTCAAAAACCCCAGAAACGATGGCTCTATCCCCATTAGAATGTTTTCCAAAACTGTCAAATGCCCTGCAAGAATTAAATTCTGATAAACAGCCGATATTCCCAAACGCTCAGACAAAATAGGATTCATTTTTTGGTATTTTTGACCAAACAATAAAATCTCTCCACTGTCTGGTGTGTACGCACCAGTCAATATTTTTATCAAAGTGCTTTTTCCTGCTCCATTTTCACCAACTAAAGCCTTCACCTCTCCTTTTTCCAACTTCAAATCCACCTTATCCAATGCAACAACTCCCGGAAAAGTTTTTGTGATCGCTTTCATTTCAAGAACTGCTTCCATTCAAACACCTCCTGAGAATTACTTTAATTAAACGGGAGGGGGCAAGCCCTCCCGTTTAATTGACTATATCCCATAATATCACCAATTCTTGTAGAAGTTCACAGGATCCAGAATTGCTTCTGCCTCAGGTTTACCCAACATGTCGGGAGTAATTGCTACAATACCCGTGTCGATGAATTTGGGGAATTCAAAACCGAGTGCTGTCAGATTTCTAGCTAAAACAGCGAAAGCAACACCAGAGTATCCCATGACCCACGGTTTCTGGAGGATAAGAGCGTCAACATATCCATTCTCCAGTCCCCAAAGTTCTTGTGGTCCGGCGTCTACCGCCACGAATGCAAGATTTTTCACTCCTCTCATATCAAGTGCACGTACCACTTCATCACCCGTGTACTGGTTGTTAGCAAATATGCCTCTAAGATCTGGATAAGCTGTTAAAACGTCTATCGCCATGTTGAGAGTGTTTCCTTGTTTACCCATAGCGTCTCTCACAGTGACTATTTCAATTCCAGGATACTTTTCTTTAACTCTATCCAAGAATCCCTTCATTCTTGCTTCTAAAGAACCAACTCCTGACATGAACGTAAAGGCTGCTACCTTTCCCTTGGCTTCACCAAATTTTTTGATCATAGCCTTTGCCAATTCATCTGCTGCTAGTTGTCCTATTTTGTAGTTATCAGAGGCAAGGAACGTCACGTACTTATCAGTGTTGGCAGCCGAGTCGATTATGATAACAGGTATTCCCATAGCAGTGGCCTTCTCTATTCCCGGAACCAAAGCATCTGCAACTGTTGGAGCCAAGACAATGGCATCAGGCTTCATAGAAATTGCTGTTTCCAGGATGGAAACCTGTTTGGCCACATCTGCTTCTGAGGTAGGTGCCTGATCGATAAGTTCAACTCCATAATGTTTAGCTGCCTTTCGAGCACCATCGAGAACTATCTGCCAGAATTCGGATTCACTCGCTTTCACAATGAAGAAAATCTTCATCTTGGATACCTGCTGTGGTGTGTTGTAACCCATCAATAGACTTCCCATAGCAAAAACCAGCACCAAAGCTAAAACCAAGAACTTCTTCATAAAAACACCCCCTCTAAAAGATGATGTGATGTGTTTCTATAGTATTCTCACAGGTGTTTCAAACTCCACTATGTGTATATCTCTTTCAACTGTTGCTTTATCAACAATTATTAAGAAGCGCATCTCATCCGTTAAAGGATAAGGTGCCCAATGCCACGTACCCTTTCTTAACAAAAAAGCAGATTCACTGCCTATGAAAAAATGTGTTATCTTATCGGGTTCTTTTGAAGGATCATTTTCGGCTGGACAAAGAGAGAAAACGCCATATCCCGTCAGAGGGATAAAAATCTCATCGGATAAAACGTGTTTTTCCATTTTGTTCAATACGAATTCCCTTTTAACTACCCTGAGAAAACCTACTACAGGCTCTTTCATCTCCAGTGACGAAAGATCACACACATTGTGCCAATAGTCGAAAAACTCTGTACTTACCGTCGCTTTTTCTGAAGGCATTTGAATCAAAGAGCCAAATGGAGCGAAAATATCAGCAGATGGTGTTAGTAATCTTGTATTCATCTTTTAACCCCCTTTTTGTAACTCAAACGTTTTCGATAGCATTCTATCATATCTCTTAAAGAAAAGTCAAGAGTAAATTTATATAATCTTTAAAGCTGTGATATAATCTATTCTGAAATCAAGGAGGGAAGGGAAATGAGAAAAGTTACAATGAAAGACATAGCAAATAAATTGGGAGTCTCAGTGTCCGCTGTTTCTCGAGCTTTATCGGGAAAACCAGGTGTAAGCAAACGTTTGAGAGAAAAAATTGTTGAAACAGCAAAAGAAATGGGGTATCATCCCGATCCTCTAGCAGTTGCTTTGAAAAAAGGAACAACGAAGACGATAGGTGTACTCATTCCAGAACTAAGCGGCAGCTTTTTTGCAGAAGTAGTAGCAAGTATGGAAAAATCGTTATTTCACCTTGGATACAGACTTCTCCTCTGTTCGACTGACGATGATCCCGAAAAAGAAGCAGAACAAATAAAAACCCTTATAAATCAACGTGTGGAGGGAATACTAGCAGCACCTGTTTATGTTAAATCGAACAAAGATTTGTTCAAAGCAGTTATAGAAGATTACAAAATTCCCTTGGTGTTCTTTGACAGGATAGTAGAAGGAGTCGATACAGACTACGTTATTTCAGACAACGAGGAAGGAATGAAGGCGATCATGGAGTATCTCATATCGAAAGGGCACAGAAAGATCGCCTTTATATATCCATTAAGAGGAACATTTACAGGAGAAATGCGATTAAAAGCCTTTTTGAAATACAAGGACTATATTGAAACAAGAGAAGAATGGCTCAAAGATGGTCATTCCAACGAATATTTTGCTCACGACGCTTTCATAAACATCATGGCCTCTGAAGATCGACCGACGGCTGTTGTTGTTGGTAACAATCTCATGACATTGGGAGTCTTGAAAGCAGCAAGAGAAATGAAGCTCAAAATACCCGAAGAAATATCAATAATCAGTTTTGATGATGCCTATTGGAATGAAATTTTTGACCCTCCAATAACATGCGTAAAACAAGATCCCCAGCAAATAGGATTGATCGCAGCAACGATACTGTTGAATAAGTTGAAAAATAAAAAAAGAGAAAATCAACCGATGCAAGTTGTTCTAAAAGTGAAATTCATAGAACGATCGTCCGTTAAAACTATCCGGGGATAAAAACTCCTTTCATCAGTGCTTTCTTGTGTGTTTCGAGATAGGATTTGACTCCTTCAAGATTCACTCTGTCTGTGACAAGTTTTTCAAAAGGAAACTCGTTGGACTCTATCATTCTCACTGCGTCCTTCATGATGAATGGGTTCAAGTATGATCCTAAAATTTTCAATTCTTTCTTGTAAATTTCAAACGGTGACACCTTGGAAGTTTTATCTTTCGAAATAACACTGAAAAGAAGGAGGGTACCGCCAACTCTCAGATGATTGAAGCACAGTTCAAATCCGTCAATGCTTCCGGAGCATTCCACCGTCAGTTCGTAAAAACCCCTTGGTTCTTCTACTTTCAAATCAAACGTTTGCGCAACAAATTGTGCGCGCTTGGAATTTCTTTCAACAAGAACGATTTCTGCCCCAGGAAAGATCTTTTTGAAAATCAGGCCAAACATCGTACCTATTGCACCCGCTCCAACGATGAGAATACGATCAAAAGACTCGTGCTTCACCTTTTTCACACCATGGAGCACACAGGAAAGAGGCTCTGCAAATACGGCTCTCTCAGCAGGTATCTTTTCTACGGGATAAATCTGATTCTCTTCAACAAGTACGTACTCCGAAAACCCTCCTGTTTCTGTTACGCCAGTCGCTCGAAGATTTTCACAAAGGTTTGGCTTACCTTTTTTACAATAATCACATTTCCCACACGATCTATTCGGATCAATCACCACCATCTGACCCCTTTCAAAGATTTCAGAAGACTCTACAATCCCCACTATCTCATGGCCAGGTACAATAGGATAAATCGCCTCCGTCTCTCCAGAGAAGATCTTATAATCTGTTCCACAAATGCCACAGGCGAGCACCTTCACAAGAGCTTGTCCCTTTTGAGGAGAAGGAATTTCCGCTTCGACGATCTTTGCACTCTTAGGTCTCTCTATAAAAAGAGACTTCATGATCTCACCCCCATATGTATACTCTACTACAGAAATCATATTGAAGGAGGTTGTCGCCATGAAAATACTTTGCACAGGTGAAGTCGTAGTAGATTTCATTTCAGAAAACAAGGGTGCAAATCTCTCGCAAAGTGACCTCTTCAGAAAAAAAGCGGGAGGTTCGCCTTTGAACGTCGCAGTTGCGTTGAAAAGGTTGGGAAGAGAAGTAGCCTTCCTTGGAAAGCTAGGGGGAGACCAATTCTCCCAATTTCTTTTTCAGGTGATAAAAAAAGAAGGTATCGATACATCCCAGATCGTTGTCGATCCAACTTGTAAAGCCACGCTAGCTTTCGTTGCAAGAGACGAAGCGGGAAACCCTGATTTTGTGTTTTTCAGGGAAAATCCCGCAGATACTAATTTAAGACCCGATGAAGTGAAGTTGGATCCAAAAGATTTTTCTTTTCTCCATGTGGGATCTTATTCGCTCGCTGTAGAGCCCTCTCGAAGTACCTACCTGAAAGTGATGGAGGATTTCCTAAAAGTAGGTAAACCTGTTTCCTATGATCCAAACGTGAGAGCTTCTCTCATTGAAAGCAAAGATCTTTTTGTGAAAGATTTTCTCGAGATCTCTTCGAAAGTAGATATAGTAAAGCTCAGTGATAAAGATTTGGAATACATTTTTCAGGAAAATCCAGAAAAAGCTATAGGAAAAATACCAACAAGAGAAGATGGGCTGCTTTTTGTGACCATGGGTGAAAAGGGGTGCCTTATAAAATTCAAAGGAGAAGTAAAACACGTGCCTGCTTTCAAGGTAAAACCAGTCGATGCAACGGGATGTGGAGACTCTTTTACCGCAGGTTTGATTCACAAATACTTGGAAAGGAAACCTACAACAGTCGAGGATGCAGCAGAGATGGCAAGATTTGCAAATGCAATCGCCGCTATCGTTATCACAAGAATTGGAGGGGTAGATGCGATGCCTACAAAAGAAGAGGTTGAAAATTTTCTCTCAAACCAGATATTATGATACTTTTCATAATTTTTCAGTGGATCTTTAAAGAGGATAAGAGATAATAACTCTTGGGAGGTGATAGAATGAAGATCTTCTTAGATACAGCGAACTTAGAAGAAATTCAAAAAGGTGTCGAATGGGGAATAGTCGATGGTGTCACGACGAATCCAACGTTGATTTCCAAAGAGGGAGCAGAATTCAAACAGAGAGTGAAAGAAATTTGCGAACTTGTGAAAGGTCCTGTTTCTGCGGAGGTTGTTTCTCTTGATTACGAAGGCATGGTCAAAGAAGCAAGAGAGCTTGCTCAACTCAGCGAGTATGTGGTGATCAAAATACCGATGACTCCAGATGGTATCAAGGCGGTAAAAACTCTCTCTGTCGAGAGAATAAAAACGAATGTAACGCTCGTGTTCAGCCCGGCGCAAGCTATCTTAGCTGCAAAAGCGGGTGCAACTTACGTAAGTCCTTTCATTGGAAGGATGGACGATCTTTCAAACGATGGAATGCGAATGCTCGGAGAGATCATTGAAATCTACAATAACTACGGTTTTGAAACAGAGATAATCGCAGCGAGCATTAGACATCCCATGCATGTTGTGGAAGCGGCTCTTATGGGAGTAGACATTGTTACCATGCCGTTTTCCGTTCTCGAAAAACTCTTTAAACATCCAATGACGGACTTGGGAATAGAAAGATTTATGAGCGACTGGAAGAAATATTTAGAAAACTTGAAAAAATAAAAAGCCCGCCTGCGCGGGCCTTTTCACACTACCCACATGTTGTCTATGTGAATTACCACCTTACTACCCTCATACCCTAGTATTTTCTTCAACTCCGAGGTCTTATGACCTGCTATCTTTTCAAGATCAATCGAAGAATAGTTCACAATTCCTTTTCCTACAAGTTCTTCCTTCTCATTCACAATTTCAACAACATCTCCCACATCGAAAGTTCCTTCAACACGAAGAACTCCAACTGGCAACAAACTGTTCCCTTCCTTAAGCGCTTGTTCTGCCCCTTCGTTCACATAAATTTTGCCGTTTGGTTCCGATAAAAACGCAATCCACGCCTTCTTGGCCCTCAATTTTTGTTTTGGTTCGAACATCGTACCCACAGATTCTCCGTTCACAAGCTTTGTGAGATTCGAAACATCGTTACCGTTACATATACTCACTCTAACACCACACTGAGAAGCCACGAGGGCACTCTCTACTTTCGACTTTATACCACCAGTTCCCCACTTACTTTTCCCCAAATTTTTTAATTCAACGTCTTGATCGTACTTCTCTATAACTTTTCCATCTATTCCTACAACACCGTCTACCACTGTAAAAAGTACCAATAAATCTGCATTCCATGCTATTGAAAACATGGCAGCAAGAGTATCGTTGTCACCCAAGGTGATCTCTTCCGTCGCAACAGTATCGTTTTCATTCACTATAGGAATAACATTGAACTCGGAAAGACCTATGAGTGTATTTCGGAGATTCAAATACCTTTTTCTGTTCGAAAACGTATCCCTTGTGAGGAGAATCTGAGCGATTTTCACACCATAAAGATCGAAGGCAGTCTCGTAGACCTTCATGAGCTGTACTTGTCCTACTGCACACAAGGCTTGTTTCGTGTGAAGATCCTGGGCTCTCTTTCTCTTACCGAGATAAGTAAATCCAGCAGCACGAGCACCAGAAGTTATAATAGCCACATCGTGACCCTCTTGCTTTAAGTAGGCGATCTCTCTACAGAGTTCAGCAATGTAAGATTTTCTCAATCCTGAACCACTTACGAGAAGATTACTTCCAACTTTAACCACAACTTTCACAACTGTTCCCTCACATGATAATCGCCAAGCACAACAAACTTGTACGTAGTGAGCTCTCTCAAACCAACTGGTCCCCTCGCATGAAATCTCTGTGTACTGATGCCGATTTCAGCTCCGAATCCAAACTGTCCTCCATCGGTGAATCTAGTGGAAGCGTTCACATAAACAGCCGCAGCATCTATTTCTGATACAAATTTCTTGGCATTCGAGTAATTTTCTGTCAAGATTGACTCAGAATGTCCAGTAGAATATTTTTTTATGTGCTCTATTGCTTCGTTCACGTCCTTAACTACCTTTATCGCTATTATCATATCGAGATACTCGGTGGACCAATCTTCATCAGTTGCCGGTATTACGTCAGAGACAATTTTCCTTGTTTTCTCACAACCTCTCACTTCTACTCCATGATTTTTCAACACCTCAACGATTATCGGTAAGAATTCTTTTGCGATCTTTTCATGAACGAGCAATTTTTCAGCGGCATTGCATGTTCCCGGCCTCTGAGTTTTGGCGTTGACGATAACGGAAATTGCTTTCTCTAAATTTGCACTCTCATCAACGAAGATATGGCAATTTCCTACTCCCGTTTCTAAAACAGGAACGGTGGCATTATCACGAACGAAACTTATAAGTCCATAGCCCCCACGGGGGATGACAAGGGATAAATACTCCCTGAGACGGATCATTTCGAGAACAAGAGATCTGTCTGTGTTCTCTATGAATTCTACGGAGCTTTCTGGTATCTCCGATTCTCTAAGAGCTTCTTTCATAACCGAAACAATAGCTTTGTTGGAGTTCAAAGCATCTGAACCACCTCTGAGAAGAATTGTGTTCCCGCTTTTCAAAGCAAGAATTGAAGTTTCCAAAGTAACATTGGGTCTGGATTCATAAATAATTCCTATAGGGCCTATGGGAACTCGCACACGTGCGATTCTGAGTCCGTCTTCCCTCACCCAAGAGTCGATGACTTCCCCAACAGGATCTTTTAATTTAACAACCGTTTCACACGCTTCTATCATTCCATCGATTCTCTTATTGTTCAACACGAGCCTGTCCACAAGAGATTCTTTCACACCTCTTGCTCGAGCTTTTTTTACATCTTCTTTGTTCGCTTCCAAGATCTCATTTCTCTTCTTATCGAGTTTTTCCGCTATTTTCTTTATAGCTTCGTTCTTCTTTTTCGTCTCCACGCTTCTCAACTTTTCCCATGCTTCTTTCACTTTCTTAGCCTTCTCAAGGAGTTCATCCACGGCTCTTCCCCCCTTAGACCCTCGGGAACGTACCATGTTTTTTCAAGTAATTAACGATCCCATCCTCCTTCAATATTTCAAGAAGGAATCTAGGTATAGGATTGAATCTGTACTCTTTGCCCGTGGTAAGATCCTTTAAAATCCCGTTTTCTAGGTCTATCTCGAGCTCATCACCTTGGTTGATTTCATCCACTTCTTTCAACTCTATAAGAGGAAGACCCACATTGAAAGCATTTCTGTAGAAAATTCTGGCGAAAGACTTAGCTACAACACAGGAAACACCAGCAATTTTTATGATTCGCGCTGCATGTTCCCTGGAAGACCCAAGTCCAAAGTTTTTTCCAGCAACTATGATGTCCCCTTTCTTAACTCTCTTCGCAAAATCTTCCATTGCATCCTCCAAAACATGTTTTGCAAGCTCCTCAAGGTTGTTTCTCAAATGAAAGTACCTTCCTGGCGCTATATGATCGGTGGAAATGTTGTCACCGAATTTCCAAACCTTTCCCTTTATCATACTCTGCCCTCCTTCAAATGAATCTCCTGGGATCCGTTACGTATCCAGTTATCGCTGTAGCAGCTGCTGTAGCTGGAGACGCAAGATAAATCTCCGCATTTGGATTCCCCATCCTACCCTTGAAATTTCTATTTTGTGTAGAAAGAACTCTCTCCGCATCTCCAAGCACACCCATGTGTATACCAACACACGGACCACAGCCAGGAGGTATAACGGCTGCTCCTAGTTCAACAAATTTCTTTATGATGCCTTTCTCAAGAGCATCCATGTAAACCTTCCTCGAAGCGGGTCCAACTATAAGCCTAACATCTGGATGTTTCCCGTGTTTCTCCAAAATCCTCAATGCGATTTCGAGGTCTTGTAACCTGCCGTTTGTACACGTTCCAATGAAAACCTGATCTATCTTTATTTTCTCTTTCTCGACTTCACTTACCTTTTTTACATTGTCTACGTAGTGTGGGAACGAAATAAGTGGTTCGAGTGAAGAAGCATCTATCTCCACTTCCATTTCGTAATTTGCATCCGGGTCTGCTTTGAGCTCCCTAAAATCCTCCTCTCTTCCCATTTTTTTCAAAAATTCTTTTGTTTTTTCATCCGAAGGCATCAGCCCTGCTTTCGCCCCCACTTCCACTGCCATGTTCGAAATAGTGAGTCTGTCCTCCACTTCCATACCCTCAATACAATCTCCGTGAAACTCCAACGCTTTGTAAGTTGCTCCGTCACTTTTCAGAAGCCTTGCGATCTCCAAGATTATGTCCTTTGCATAAACTCCTTTTTGAAGTTTCCCACTTATTACAATCTTTATCGTCTCAGGCACTTTAAACCAGTTTTGTCCTAAGCCGAAAATAATAGCAACATCTGTGGAACCCATCCCCGTACCAAAAGCACCGAGACCACCAGCAGTGCAAGTATGTGAATCCGCTCCAGCAACAAGATCACCTGGTTTCACATAACTTTCTGCAAGGATTTGATGAGAGATCCCATCACCAGCATCGTAAACCCTTACATCCATCTCTTTTCCAAACTCTCTCATCATCTTTTGTGAATTCGAAAGCTCCTTTTTTGGGCTCGGAGAAGCGTGATCGATGAAAAGAAATGCCTTTGGTACCTTTACCTCCTTGAATCCCATTTCTTTAAACTCCTTTATCATGAGCGGGCCTGTTCCATCCTGGGCCATAGCGATGTCCACCTTCGCAATAACAATATCTCCAGCTTTCACATCTTTTCCAACATGTTCAGAGAAAATTTTTTCAGCAAGAGTTTTGCCCATCTTCATCCCTCCGCTCAATAGAAATGTATTCAACGTTCAAAGGTCCTACGTATTCACTCGTTGGTCTGATCAACTTGTTGTCATTTACGTACTCTATCACATGGGCTGTCCAACCCACGACACGTGCAGTGGCGAACAGAGCAGTAAACATGTTTCGTGGAAATCCAAATTCTTCAAAAAGAATGCTGGAATAGAGATCCACGTTGGGATATATGTTTTTGATTCTGTTCGAAACAATGTATTCCTCTAATCTTTGGGCAATCTTAAACAATCTGCTTTCAGAGAAATGCTCCTGTAAAACCTTTTTTAAGTAGACTGCTCTGGGGTCGAAAGTTCTGTAAACTCGATGCCCAAACCCCATGATCTTTCTCTTCTCTGAAAGGCATTTCTGGACGAACGCTTCCACTCTGTCCTCGTTTCCTATTTCTTCCAACATAGGTGGTACCTTCTCACTCGCTCCACCGTGGAGCGGCCCTTTTAAAGCTCCCAGCGCACCAACAATGGAAGAGTACATATCAGAAAGTGTCGATGCTATCACCAAAGCAGCAAAAGTGGAAGCGTTTATATCTTGTTCCATCAGCAGGATGAACGTGGATTCTAAAAGGTGAACCTTCCCATTAGTATCTCCAAACATCATGTAGTAAAAATTTTCCACGTGTGAAAGATCTTTTCTAGGCCTTATTATTTCTTTTCCTTGAGAGTACCTGTAGTAATAAGCTAGAATGGTTGGAAAAACGCTGGCTATTTTTATGGCTTTATCTTCAAGATCCTCATCCACTTCATCGGTCGAACCCTGTATGGAGAGAAATATTTTCAAAACGTCTATGTAATGAAGTCCTTTCGGAAGATTGTGCAGCATCCTTACCGATTCGTCTGAAAGCTCCCTGCACTCTGCCATTTTTTTTCTGAAGTTTTCCAACTCTATTTTTGTGGGAAGTTTCCCAAACCACAAAAGATAAGCCGTTTCCTCAAAAGAAGATTTCTCAGCCAACTCTTCCACTGGGATTCCTCGATAATAGAGCCTTCCATTCTCTCCATCTAGAAAGCAAATGGAACTTTTACATATTTTGACCCCTTCTAATCCCTTTCGTATCAAAGTAACACCTCCACTTGTATAACTATACATCAGTTTGATTAAAAATAACGAAGAGCTTTTGGAAATTCTATCATATAAACTTAAATGTAAGGTTAAATTCTTGGGCTCAGATCGATTTAGCATTTTAATGCTTTCAGTGGAGGGAAAAGTTTAACATTTCTGCAGAAAAGTTGGTAGAATATATTTCGAAGACATTAAGCAAAGGAGGGATCAAAGTGGCCGAAAAGATAGGGATACTGGTTGGGGGAGGTCCTGCTCCAGGAATCAACAGCGTAATCAGCTCTGTTACCATCGAAGCCATAAACAGTGGTCTTGAAGTCATAGGTATTTACGATGGATTCAAGCATCTTGTAGAGGGAAAGACGAATATGGTGAAAAAATTGTCCATTGAGGATGTGTCCAGAATACACATCGAAGGTGGATCCATTCTGAGGACTTCCAGAGTGAACCCGGCAAAATCGGAAAAGACCCTTGAAAAAACCGTCCAAACCCTCAAAAAACTTGGAATAAAATATCTTGTTACGATAGGTGGTGACGACACAGCATTCTCCGCAAGTAGAGTGTGTGAAAAATCCAAAGGAGAAATAAAAGTAGCACACGTTCCTAAGACGATCGACAACGATCTCCCCCTTCCCGACAACATGCCGACGTTCGGCTTCGAAACCGCACGCCATGTGGCAACGGAATTGGTATACAACCTCATGCAAGATTCAAGGACAACTGACAGGTGGTATTTTGTGGCTATGATGGGGAGAGAAGCAGGCCATTTGGCTTTGGGTGTTGGAAAGGCAGCGAGTGCTACTATCACAATCATTCCCGAGGAGTTCAAAGAAGGAGTAACACTTGAGGAAGTTTGCGACGTCCTTGATGGAGCTATTCTGAAGAGAAAATTGATGGGAAGAAACGATGGAGTTGCAATCATAGGTGAAGGAATAGCTGAAAAGATAGATCCGGAGGAACTTGCCAATATTCCCGGTGTGATCGTCGAAAAAGACCCACATGGCCATCTGAGACTCGCGGAAATACCACTCGCGACGATTCTTAAAAGAGCCATAGAAAAGAGGTTTGCAGAACGTGGTGAAAAAGTACGCATCGTTGATGTAACTATCGGATACGAACTCAGGAGTGCGAGACCTATTCCGTTCGACATCGTTTATACCAGAACTCTCGGTTACGGTGCAGTGAGATTCCTCCTAGGAGATTACTCGGACCTTCCGGGAGGAATGGTGTGCGTCGCGGGTGGTAGAATAAAGATCTTACCTTTCGATGCTTTCATGGATCCAAAAACAAAAAGAACGAAGGTCAGATTGGTAGACGTACATTCTGAAGATTACAAAGTGGCAAGAAAATACATGATAAGACTGGAGAAAAAAGATCTAGAAGATGAAGAAACCCTCAAGAAGCTTGCGAAAATAGCTAAGATGGATCCAGATGAATTCAAGAAAAAATATTGGCACACTACGGAACTTCCGTGAGCCCTCCGGGGCTCATTTTTTTCAAACATTTCCATTCCCAATAATTTGAGCACTTTTGCCTGAGAAATGTTTTGAGCATTCGTCTTTGACATCACGCTTTCATTCTATTTCATTAAAAACATACTCAGAGAAGGGTTTCAGAAGATTCAAACCATCAAGAACGTCGAGAACAGTGAACCTGGCTCTTATGGTGTTTGCAAGTCTCACAATTTTCATTAGAAAGTTTTTACTATACTTTTTTAACATCGACTGGACATCTAGGATGTTGAGAACTCTCTGTAGTTGTGGAAAGTATTCAACGTACAGCCCTTTCAATGACTCTTTGATTATTTTCAAATTGATCATGGTAGGAATTTTCTTCCCTTCATAAGTTTTCAGGAATTCCTCCACTTTTTCTTTACTGAACATTTCAAGTAATTCTTTCCTTCTCTCCTCAAGAGAGAAATGTTCCTTCGGAAGAAAGAATTCTTCCATTATCAACTCAAAAGCCTTTGCTGAGACAAACACACCTATCATTACACTCAATCCATGAAGAGGAGGAATCTCTCCCCTCTCTTCATGAAACATTTCTATCAAGTGGGAAATCATATGTTCCGCGCCGGAAGCTGGTCTAGAATTCCCCACAATGACCATATTAATTCCAGAAACAAGTTGCGCATCCATAAGCATCCTTACAGCACTTTCATCCCTTTCGAGGATGTATCGTGACTTTGCAAGAATTTCTTTTAGAAGGTCCTTTATATCCTTCCATACGAAATCACAGATATGTTCATCATTCAAAACGTTCGATAGAGTCCAATCCATTCTTGCAGGTATTTTGGCAATGATATCTCCTATTCCCGCTCTCAAAAGATCAACAGGAGCATTTTTCAGAATATCAATATCGATGAAGATCCTTCTAGGAGGAATCGCTTTGAACGTTTTTTTCACACCATTAACCAAGATAGGTGCCACGGAAGAAGTGTAGGCATCGACAGAAGGAGCGGTGGGAATACAAGAAAAACTTTTTCCAAAGAGAAAAGCAGTATACCTTGTTATATCCGTGAGACTCCCCGAACCAACAGAAACAATTTCTGGAAAATCCTTTGATACTTTCGCGATCTTCTTCACGTTCTCCATCGTAGCAAGAGGCCTGCCCTCTTCAAAAACAAAATACCGCCCTCCTGGTAAATTCACCAGAAGAGCGGTGTTTCTATCTGCCACAAAAAATGCTTCAGGAAACACATTTGGAACTTCTTTTATGGAAGATTCTATGATCTCTATACTTGGAACAGAGTGCTCTTTTCCACAGACACATTTGAAGTTTTCCCCAAAAATATCTCTCACTCTCATAATCTAGCCATCAGCTCTTTCGTTCTTTCATAGAGTTCCCTGTATATCTCATAGTATTTGTCATAAATTCTCTTATTTTCTAGATCGGGCTCTACAGGTTCTCTGTACTTCACCCACTCCTTTATCCTTTCGGGTTTATCTATAACACCCGTTCCAAGTCCAGCCAAAAACGCATCTCCGTATGGAGCTTCTACAAGACTAGCAACTTGCCTCATTTTGTAACCCGTAACATCCGCAAATATTTTAACCCAAACTGAAGATTTTGAAACACCCCCAACTATCCAACATTCATCGTTCAGCTTCAGCCCTGCCTTCAAACCCTCCTCCATGTTGTGTCTCAGAGCATATGCTCCTCCTTCCATCAAAGCTCTGTAAAGATGCGCCCTTTTGTGATACAGAGTTACACCGAAAAATACACCCCTTGCAGAAGGATCCCATATTGGAGATCTTTCCCCCATGAAATACGGAAGAACAACTATTCCCTCACTTCCAGGAGGGATGCTCGCCACCTCCTTGTCGAACAATTGATAAGGTGATATACCCGTCCTCTCACCAACTATCGTCTCACTCTCTCCAAATTGTTCTTTGAACCATCTTGCGAGTGCACCCGTGGTAGCAGAACCACCGAAAGTATAAATTCTTTCGGTATCGTATACCACGTACGGATAATTTACGAGGCCAAAAGCCAATTTTGAGCCGTCGTGAACGGTTCCCCAACAAGTGGAGGTCCCCACCATCGCAACGTGTTCTCCTTCTTCGAGTGCACCGGCAGAAAGTTGGGCAACAGGAGCATCTATTCCACCAGCAACGACAGGTGTTCCCTCGAGAAGTCCGCAAAGTTCAGAAGCTTCTTTTGTTACTTTGCCCACCACGTCGGAGGATTTTACTATTCTTTCAGGTAAGTACTCGATTGGTATCCCCAAGATATCACACATCTCTTTAGACCAAGTGAGTTTTCTGATATCGAACACACCACCCAGATTTCCTGCGGAAGAGTAATCAATCACTATTTCACCTGTCATTTGATAGATCACATAATCTTTCGGTGTGATGAATTTGTAGATTTTTTTCCAAATCTCTGGCTCGTTGTTTCTGATCCACATGATCTTTGTGAACCCGAAATAAGAATCTACATAATTTCCCGTGATCTCAAAGAGTTTCTCCTTTGGAACGTTTTGTTTTACCCATTCGGTTTCTTTCACGGCCCTCCTATCCATCCAGATCAAACAGGGTCTCAAAGGTTCCATGTTTTTGTCAACAGGTATTCCAGATCCTCCATAAAGACCACTTATAGCGATGCCAGCTATTTCTTTTTTTGGGACACCAGATTTTTCCACTGCTTTTTTTACTGTCTCGAAAACGGCCTTTACCCACACATCTGGCCATTCCTCCGCCCAGTTTGGTTTTGGTGTGAGCACCTCATACTCTCTAAAAGCTTCCGCAAGTACTTCTCCCTTCTCGTTCACAACAACAGATTTCGTCCCCTGCGTTCCAATATCGCTCCCAACGAGATACATGATCTCCCCCCTCTCATTTCTGGCCATATTTAGTGTGATACTGGACGTAGAGACGTTCTATTACAACAAAATCTTCTGGCTTCAAAACAGTATAAGGAACACCAGAAGGCTTTATCAAAACGTGATCCCCTATTTTCACACTCACATTTCCGCTCGTATAGGTTACAAGACCGTATTTTTCCAATATCATATGAGCTTCGCACAATTTCTCTCGTTCATTTTCGTACATATTTTTCCCTCCCGCATGGATAATTTCCAATCACACAGGAACACATCTTGTCGCCAATGTATAAAGATCACCTTTCCACATCGAACTTGTACACTGTAATTTGATGATACACCTTTCCTGGATACAACAAAGTGCTCGGAAAATTGGAATGATTTGGAGAATCCGGAAAGTGTTGTGCTTCCAAACACACTCCAGAATAGGAACTATAATACCTACCACACTTTCCTTTTACATCAAGGAAGTTACCTGTATAAAGTTGAAGGCCCGGTTCCGTCGTGTAAACCTCCATTTTTCTTCCAGATTTTCTGTCTTTCAAAACAGCTGCGAGTTTCAACTCCCCGCACTTTCCGTTTAAAACGAAGTTTGTATCAAATCCTTTCGTCAGAGAAGTCTTCAGAGGATCTATAGCTTCTCCCAAGTTCTTAGCTTCTCTCAAGTCATAGGGTGTGTTCTCAACAGGAACTATTTCACCAGTTGGGATTAAATTTTCATCAACCGGTGTGTAATGATATGCGTTCACCGATAACTCATGGTCGAGGATAGTTCCTTCTCCGGAGAGATTAAAGTAAGAATGGTGAGTCAGGTTCACAATCGTTGGTTTATCGGTAGTTGCAGTGTATTCTATTTTCAATTCGTTGCTGTTCGTGAGAGTATAAACGATAGTAAGATCCAAATTCCCTGGATAACCCTCCTCACCATCGTGACTGAGATACTTCAAAACAAGAGAAGGTCCATTAGGTGTTTTCATGGGTATCGCCTTGAATATCCTCGTGTAGAAACCCTTCACACCACCGTGAAGGGCGTTGGGTCTATCTCCATCGTTCAAAGCAAGTTGGTACGTTACGCCATCGATTGAAAAACGACCTCGAGAGATTCTGTTCGCGTACCTTCCTACAATCGCTCCAAAAAAGTAGTGTGAATTTTTTTTCTCATACTCCTGAAGGGTATCGAATCCTAAGACAACATCAGAGAGAGTGCCAGACTTATCTGGCACCCAAAGTTCTCTCAATATTGCACCATAAGTTATGATCTTTGCTATTGAACCTTTTTTATTTATCAATGTATATTGATACACAGGAGTCCCTTCGGAGGTTGAACCAAACAGCTCTTTTTCAATGTGGCACATCAAGTATTCCACCCACTTCTCCTCCTTTTATCCTTTTAATCTTGACTTTCACCATTTCAATTCTACCTCGATTACACTGTAGAAGGAATGTTTAGACACATTGGAAGATTTATCCCTTCACCGCTCCGAAAGTGAGACCTCTGATCAAGTATCTCTGTGCAATGATAGCGAAAATCACAACGGGGAGCATGGTTACTATTCCCGCAGCAGCCAGAGGACCCCAAGCTACTCTCCAGCCTGTTATGTACCTCCCAAGGAAAATGGGTAAGGTTTGTGTTTTTGATTAGTAGATTGATTTAAATAAAATAATGAGGGGCAGGACCCCTCGTCTTTTTAATATACCCTAATAATTCTGTACTTCGGCAGAATTTTGAATCACCTCATCTAACGAGTTTTTCTACTATTTCCTTTGTGTCCCTCGCTATCATGAGTTCCTCGTTGGTTGGAACTACCAGCACTTTAACTTTGGAATCAGAAGAGGAGATAATTCCTTCCTTCCCTCTTATCGTTTCCTCATTCTTCTTGGTGTCGAGCTTGACCCCAAGGTATTCCAAATAGGAGCATACATCCTCTCTTGTGATCGGCGAATTCTCGCCCACACCCGCAGTGAAGACAATCGCATCCACTCCATTCATGACAGCCGCGTATGCTCCTATGTATTTAGCCACTCGATAATGATAAATATCCAAAACGAGTTTACACCATTCATCACCCTTCAAAGCAGCTTCTTCGATATCTCTCATATCGGAACTGAAGCCTTTGGAGAGCCCATAGACACCACTCTTTTTGTTGAGTATATCGTACATTTCCTGTGGAGAAATACCTTCTTTCTCCATGATGAAAAAGGGTATGGCAGGATCTAGATCACCGGATCTAGTTCCCATGACAAGTCCCTCGAGTGGAGTAAAACCCATCGAAGTATCTACACATTTTCCATACTTCACCGCAGCGATGGAAGCCCCGTTTCCTATGTGACAGGTTATTATTTTGAGTTCTTCAGGTTTTTTTCCTAAAATCTCAGCGGCTCTTTTTGACACATACCGGTGACTTGTCCCATGAAAACCATAACGTCTTATTTTGTATTTTTCGTAATACTCGTAGGGTATAGCATAAAGATAAGCTTTTTGAGGAATTGTCTGGTGAAATGCTGTGTCAAAAACAGCAACATTTGGAACACCAGGAAGGAGTTTCATAGCAGCCTTTATTCCCATAAGATTTGCAGGATTGTGAAGGGGGGCAAGTGGCGCGACCTCTTCAATTGCTTTCAATACTTCATCATCAATGAGAACAGATTCCTTGAACTTTTCACCACCGTGAACCACTCTATGGCCGACAGCATCTATTTCTTTGAGATCTTTTATAACCCCCAGTTTCTCATTCACAAGTGTGTCCAAAACTAACTTCAGTGCCCGTTCGTGATCGGGAAGTGTCTCCTCTATAATGTGCTTTTCCTCGTTCACCCTATGAACAAGCCTGCTACCTTCTATTCCTATTCTTTCAGCGATTCCTTTACAAAGAACCTCCTCTTTTTCCATCTCTATGAGCTGATACTTTATGGAAGAACTTCCAGAGTTTATTACTAGAACCTTCATCTTTTTCACCTCACACCTTTCCACTTGAACCGAATATCCTAATTCTTTCCTTAACAGTTTTTTTCACTTCTTCAAAAACAGGTTTGAAGATTTTTCTGGGATCTATTTGAGATTTGTCCTCGGAGAGCACCTTTCTCAGATAAGCAACGAACGTAATTCTCAAGTCAGTATCAGTGTTTATTTTGTTAATGCCAAGTTCTATAGCTTTTCTCAACATGTCTTCAGGTACTCCTTTTGCACCTGCAAGTTCGGCACCGTACTCGTTTGCAAGCTCGACAAGATCTTGTGGAACCATTGAAGCCCCGTGTAACACAAGAGGAATCTGGGTGTATTCCTTCACCTTTTTCAAACGTTCGAAATCGAGTTGTGCTTCCCCTTTGAACTTGAAAGCCCCATGACTGGTTCCAATGGCAGGAGCGAGAAAGTCCACTTCCGTTTCTTTCACGAAAATTTTCGCTTCCTCTGGATCCACGAGAACGGATTCCTTTTCCACAACGTTGTCCTCAATCCCTTTCAATTTTCCTAATTCGGCTTCAACACTTATACCAACAGCATGAGCGATTTCTACTATCTTTTTAGTTTGCCTGAGATTTTCTTCGAAGGGGAGGTGAGACGCATCGATCATCACGGAAGAATACCCAGCTTTTATGGCAGCCATGATTATTCTAAAATCTCTTCCATGATCCAAATGAAGTGCGACCGGAACAGAGAACTTCTCTGCGTAAGTTTTTACCATTTCAACAGCCAGCTTCGCACCTGTCTCCACATCACCTTTTCCAATATATTTTATAGCTCCCTCAGAGGTCGCCACTATAACAGGCGCACTTTCCTCTTCAGCTGCTTCCAAAATCGCCTGCAGGAACTCCATGTTGTTGAAATTGAAAGCACCAACAGCGTAACCTTCTTTACTTGCCTTGTCTAAAATTTCCTTTGTGTTCTTCACGTACGGCATTCACAGCACCTCCTTCAAGGTAAAGGCCGGGCTTGCCCCGGCCTTAAGATTTTCATTGTTTGTTTTTGAGAGCCGCCTGAGCTGCCGCAAGCCTGGCAACAGGTACCCTGTACGGGGAACAAGAAACGTAATCGAGCCCTACTTTATCGAAGAACAGAATCGATCTTGGATCTCCTCCATGTTCTCCACAAACACCAACTTTGAGATCTGGTCTGGTGCTTCTTCCTTTCTCCGTACCTATCTTTACAAGCTCACCGACACCATCGTAATCAAGGGATTTGAATGGATCATGCTCGAGAATTCCTTTTTCCAGGTATTCAGGCAAGAACTTTCCAACGTCGTCTCTACTGAACCCAAAGGTCATTTGCGTGAGATCGTTCGTTCCAAAACTGAAGAATTCTGCTTCTTCTGCTATTTGATGAGCAGTAATAGCAGCTCTTGGGACTTCTATCATCGTTCCGATCTTATAAGTAAGATCAACACCTGCTTCTTTGATGAGTTCATCGGCTGTCTCTTTAATTACCTTCTTGAGATACCTGATCTCATTGACGTGACCAACGAGTGGAATCATGATCTCTGGAATGACATCTATTCCCTCTTCTTTCTTCAGTTCGATAGCAGCACCAATTATAGCTTTTGTTTGCATAACAGCGATTTCAGGGTATGTAATGGTGAGCCTACAACCTCTGTGACCAAGCATTGGGTTGAGTTCCCTGAGGTTCTCCACAACGTTCTTGAGTTCTTCAAAAGAAACTCCCATCTGTTCCGCCACTTCTTTTATCTGTTCATCCTCTTGAGGCAAGAATTCGTGTAGCGGTGGGTCTATAAGCCTGATAGTCACAGGGAGTCCTTTCATGACTCTGAAGAGTCCCTTAAAGTCTTCTTTCTGGAGCGGCAAGAGCTCGTTCAATGCTTTTTCTCTTTCCTCTTTGGTCTTTGCAAGGATCATTCTTCTTACCTTCGGTATTCTGTCCTTCTCAAAGAACATGTGTTCGGTTCTACACAAACCAATTCCCTCTGCTCCAAATCTCCTAGCAACTTCTGCATCTCTTGGAATATCAGCATTGGTTCTTACGCCGAGCCTTCTGATTTCATCAGCCCACTGCAAAAGTTCGGCAACAGGTCCTTCAAGACCCTGAGGCTTTATGGTTGTTACCTTTCCAAGAAGAACTTCACCGGTCGTTCCATCGATAGAGATCCATTCTCCTTCCTTAACAGTGACGTCCCCCACCTTGAAATAACCAGAATCTGGATGAACTTCGATAGATTCTGCTCCAACAACTGCCGGTTTCCCCATTCCTCTTGCAACAACCGCAGCGTGGGAAGTCATACCTCCTCTGGAGGTGAGAATTCCCTGAGCAGCCGCCATACCTCCAACATCTTCAGGACTGGTTTCCGGCCTCACCAAGATAACCTGCTCTCCTGATTTCCCAAGTTCTTCAGCCTTCTTGGCGTTGAAGACAACTTTTCCAGTGGCAGCACCAGGAGATGCGGGCAACCCTTTGGCTATAACCTTTGCCTGTGCTTTTTCTTTCGGGTCGAAAACAGGATGCAATACTTGTTCGACATCTTCGGGTCTGACTCTGAGTACTGCCTCTTCTTTTGTAATGAGTCCTTCATGCACCATATCAACGGCTATTCTTATAGCTGCTTGAGATGTCCTCTTTCCATTTCTCGTCTGAAGGATGTAGAGCTTTCCTTTTTCAACAGTAAACTCTATGTCTTGCATGTCTCTGTAGTGCTTTTCGAGTTTTTCCATTATCTCAAGGAGCTGATTGTAAACCTCCGGCATCCTGTTCTTCAATTCTTCAAGTTTCAGAGGGGTTCGTATACCGGCAACAACATCTTCACCTTGAGCATTTGGCAAAAATTCACCGTAAGGTTTCTTTTCACCAGTGTTCGGATCTCTGGTGAAAGCCACACCTGTTCCGGAATCCTCACCCATGTTACCGAAAACCATAGCTACGATGTTGACAGCGGTTCCAAGAAGATCTCCTTCTTTGATTCCATGAATTTGTCTGTATTTGATAGCTCTTTCGTTCATCCAGCTACCAAATACAGCATCGATGGCGAGCCAAAGTTGTTTCCAAGGATCCTGCGGAAATTCTTTTCCCTCTTCTTTGTAGATCTCCTTGTACCTTTCGACAAGCTTTTTCAGATCTTCAGCATCAAGTTCTGTGTCGAGCTTAACACCTTTTTCCTTTTTCAACTCTTCGAGAGCTTTTTCAAATTTCTCATGGGGAATCTTGAGGACAACATCACCGAACATTTGAAGGAATCTTCTGTAAGCATCATAAGCGAATCTCTCGTTGTTGGTCAATTTGGCAAGTCCTTTTACAGTCTCATCGTTCAAACCGAGATTAAGGACGGTGTCCATCATTCCTGGCATGGAAATGGCTGCACCGGACCTGACAGAAACGAGGAGTGGATTACTAGGATCACCGAACTTCTTCCCAGTAACCTCTTCAAGTCTTCTCATTGCTTCCTCGACTTGTTCCTTCAGCTCCTCAGGGTAGGTTCTTCCATGATCATAATAGTACTTACACACTTCAGCAGAGATGGTGAAACCAGGAGGAACTGGTATTCCCAAGTTGGTCATTTCAGCAAGATTGGCACCTTTACCACCAAGGATGTCTTTCATATCTGCCCGACCTTCTGCTTTACCGTTTGCAAAGAAGTACACGTATTTCTTAGACATCTTTGACTCCCTCCTTTTCCTTTCGTATCCAAAGATTTATTATAAACTCAGAAGCTTACGATTTACTTCACTATCATTTCACGTTAACATAGAGAAGCATTCTACCATTTTCATACCAAGCTTTTGCCAATATATAGGCTTCCTCCCCTTCTCCTACAAGAGCTTCCATTACCGTCTTCATATCCAAGAAGAGGAAGAACACATCTTTCCCATCAGGATGCTCTTTCAAAGTTTTTGGGCTGAAAGTTTTACTCTTCAAAGTAATCGCTCCATCGCTCACCACAAGATGGAAGTTATTCTCAAGGATGAATTTATCTCCGCTTTTTTCGTACCGAATTCCTGCCTCTTTCAAGACTTTTTCGACAATGGACTTTGAATCTTTCAGTTTCGCTCTTGCGATGATTTCAAGGTTAGTAGGTGTAGATCCTGCTATCAGATCCATTAAAGCCCCGGAAATGTTAGCGGAGAAAAACATAGGAGTGTCCAAACTTTCTGAAAGAGTGTCCAAAATCTTTTCTACATCCATGTCCGGTGGCTGAAAAGGAAGCCCTGATCCATTACTTGGAAAGCTGAAACCAACATCTGAGATAATGTCTCTCAGACCTTTGTAATCCTCTGTGTTGAAAATAATCGTTAACTCACCGTAGACATAATAATCTGGTGGTACCTCTTTTGACTTTCCTAGCTTTTCCAGAAAAGATTTCGAAGATTCATCCTCGGGAACGATCTCTGTTTCCAAGGTGAGATGATCTCCAGCTATCTCCTTTTTGTTCACAATTGTGAAGGAATAATCACCCACCTGAACCTTTGCATACCCAAAGAAATCTAATTTCTTCAATTCCTCTGGTACATCTCCTCCACCTTTCAAAGTTGAATTCACCGCTTCACTTGTTCCCAAGAAAAGGTAATCGTTATCCTCTGCAACGATAATATCTCCCACTCCGAAAAGTTCGGATACGATGGATTTTATGTTTTCTTTGAGTCTTTTGGTACTTTTAGACGGCCCCACTATCAAACAAAAGTTTTTATTATCCAACTGCACATAAAGAAATTCATGGGAAAGAAGATCGTAGAAATCGGAGGGTTCTATGCCTTGATTGAGAAGCTGTGATTCCAAGATCCCTTGGATCATCATTTCCAAGCCGAGGGTTTCGGTAAGAAATTGCCCAGAAGGAAGGGTCTTAATTTCGGAATAAAACTCCGAGAGATTTTTCACATATCGAACAACCTTGAAATTCGCAGGGACATAGTTTAATATTTGTGAAAAAGAGAGGACCGCAATCACCAGTAACATAAAGATAAACCATTTCCTCATAAGTAGGACCTCCTTTAGTTTTTTCCCAAATCTTATGATAACACAGGAAAGGAGGTAGCAAGTTGAAAAAATCTCTTGAGAATGGAAAATGTGTCGTCTTGGAAGTGCTGACCCCACGAGGAACGAACCTCAAAAAATTCTTCGATTTCACAGAAAAAGCTTGGCAAACCGGTATTGACGCGTTTACTGTAACAGATATGCCCATGGGAAGAGTAAGAATGGCTCCCTGGGCGGTTTCACATTTGCTTATAGAGAGTGGAAAAGAGGTTCTTATGCATTTCACGAGAAATACTCGAAATATGATAAGAATACAATCTGATCTTCTGGGTTGTCATGCTCTTGGTATAAACAACCTTTTGCTTTTGTCCGGTGATAATCCGGTCCACGGTGACTATCCCAAAACGACTTCTGTGAATGATATAGATATATTGGATCTCATTCGCCTCACAAAACTTCTGAACGAAGGAAAAGATCTTGCGGGAAACAAAATGAACGGAAAAACCAACTTTTTTGTGGGAGGAGCGTTGAATCCTTTTAGCAACAAAGATATAGAAAGAGCAAAACAGAAAATAGAAGCGGGAATAGATTTTCTGGTTACACAACCCCTTTTTCAAGGCAATGTAGCCCGCACTTTGAAGGATAAATTGAACACAAAAATACTCGCTTCCATCGTGTTCTTCGAAAGTGTCAAGCAAGTGGGATACTTCTCCGGTGTTCCAGGAATAGAGATCCCCAAGGAAATCATCGATTCATCTGAAAAGGGTGATGAATACGTCAAAGAAAAGAGCTTTGAAGCAGTTTTGAAATTCGTTGAAGAAACCAAAAACGTTATAGACGGTTTTTACATAGTAGCGATCGTTAAAGACCTTGAAAAGATAAGGAAGGTGGTAGAGATTGCAAAAAATTGAGATAGATCCAAGATCGGTAAAAATACCCGATAACGTGCTGAAAGCCATACTTGGTTTTGGGAAAATCAAAGAGATACCAGACGAGTTCAGAACACACGTTCAAAAAGCGTACGAAGAACTTTTGAAAGTCGCACGACCTGTTGTTGTTTGGGAAGATTTCAAAGTAAAAGATTCGCTCTCCTTTAATGATATAGAACTCACAGGAGAGCTTGTCGAAAAGCATCTAAAGGGTAGCAAGATTATAACAGTCCTTCTCGCCACACTGGGTAAGGAAGTGGATAATAAGATTGAGGAGTTCTTCAGGGAAGGTAACGACCTCCTCGGTTTTTTCATTGATAGCATCGCTTCTGAAATGGTAGAGTACGCTCTCAGAATGGTGGATTCAAATCTGAGAATTGAACGTTCTGACATGGAAGGAAGCTTCAGAATATCACCAGGTTATGGTGACCTTCCCATTTCGTTGAACAAAAAAATAGCAGAGCTATTTAAAGGAGTTGTAGACGTTGAAATAATCGAAGATTCGTACATTCTTATCCCCAGAAAAACCATAACTGCCTTCATCGGCTGGAGGGAGAAGAATGAAAAAGAGAAATGAGGTAGCAAAGCTTCTTACGGAAAAAGTGCTCCTTCTGGATGGAGCGTATGGAACAGAGTTCATGAAAATGGGATACGACGAACTCCCTGAAGAGTTGAATATAAAAGCTCCTGAAGCAGTTTTCCGAGTTCACAAAACGTACATAGATAGTGGGTCGGATGTCATACTGACGAACACCTTTGGTGCAACAAGAATGAAACTCAAGAAACACGGACTTGAAAGCAAACTGGAATCCATTGTAAGAAATGCGGTGAGAATAGCGAGAAAAGCGGCCGGTGAAAAGCTCGTATTCGGGGACATAGGTCCCACAGGTGAACTTCCATATCCGTTGGGAGAGACACTGTTTGAGCAATTCTATGAAAACTACAAAGAAACTGTGAAGATCATGGTGGAAGAAGGTGTGGATGGTATCATTTTCGAAACCTTTTCAGATATTTTGGAATTGAAGGCAGCCGTCCTCGCAACAAGAGATATTTCAAAAGAAGTTTTTCTAGTGGCACATATGACGTTCGACGAAAACGGTAGAAGCCTTACGGGAACAGATCCTGTTAACTTTGCTCTTACTTTCGATGAAATGGATGTTGATGCTTTAGGAATAAACTGTTCACTTGGTCCGGAAGAGATCTTACCTATTTTTCAAGAACTTTCCCAATACACTGATAAATTCCTGGTCGTAGAACCGAACGCCGGGAAACCTATCGTAGAAAATGGAAGAACCGTCTACCCACTCAAACCTGAAGATTTTGCTCTTCACATAGATTCTTATTACGAATCGGGTGTGAACATATTTGGGGGATGCTGTGGAACCACCCCACAACACGTGAAACTCTTCAGGAAAGTTCTTGGGAATAGGAAACCTCTTCAGAGAGTGAAGAAAAAAATATTTGCAATTTCTTCTCCCTCGAAACTCGTAGTGTTCGATCATTTCGTGGTGATAGGTGAGAGAATAAATCCAGCCGGTCGTAAGAAACTTTGGAAGAAAATGCTAGAAGGAGATGAAAAAATTGTAGCAGACGAAGCAAAATCTCAGGTAGAAAACGGCGCAGAAGTTCTTGATATCAACTTTGGAATAGAGTCTCAAATAAATCCAGAATACGTTAAAAAAATCGTACAATCGATTCCCTACACTACGAACGCTCCTCTCTCGCTGGATATTCAGGACATACATCTCGTGGAAAAAGCACTAAAAGTATATCCCGGAAGACCTCTTTTCAATTCCTCAAAGGTCGAAGAAAAAGAAATCGAAAAGAAAATAGAATTGTTGAGAAAGTATGGAGGAATACTTGTCGTGCTTCTCATGGGAAAAGACGTACCAAAGACTTTCGAAGAGAGGAAAAAAAACTTTGAGAAAGCTCTCAAAATACTGGAAGAAAATAACTTTGTTGAGAGGGTAATATTCGATCCTGGAGTGCTTCCCTTGGGAGCTGATGGTAGACCTCAAGAGGTTTTAAAGACAATAGAGTTTCTTTCAGAATTAGGTTTCAAAACCACTGTAGGATTATCCAATTTGTCTTTTGGAATGCCAGACAGGAGTTTTTACAACACATCTTTTCTTGTTTTGGGAGTTTCAAAAGGATTGTCTTCTGCGATTATGAACCCCTTAGATGAGATGATGATGAAAATACTGAACAGCACACTCGTGATTCTTGGAAAAAAGGAACTTCCGAAAACACAAGTTAAAGAAGACAAGATTGTTGACGCCATTCTCTCAGGGAAAAGAGAGGAGTTAGAAAAAATAGTAGAAGAGGCTCTGAAAGAGAAAGATCCCCTTTCAGTGATAGAAGATCTTTTAAGACCTGCCATGGAACGAGTGGGGGAACTTTATGACAAAGGAAAAATCTTTCTACCACAACTCATATTGGCAGCCCAAACTGTGAAACCTGTTTTCGATAAACTAACTTCGTTATTGCCAGCCGACAATCAAGGAGCAACTTTTGTGATAGCAACCGTGAAAGGTGATGTGCACGATATTGGAAAAAACATCGTTGCCTCTGTTATCAGAAGTAGCGGATATCGCGTGATAGATTTGGGAAAAGATGTTGAAACCGAGAAAATAGTGGAGACAGTGGAAAAGGAAAAACCTGTTGCCCTCGGACTTTCCGCCATGATGACAACCACCGTAGGAAAGATCAAAGAGGTAGTAGAAAAACTTAAAGAAAAGGGTCTGAAAGTACCAGTTATTGTGGGTGGTGCCTCTTTGAACGAAAAACTTGCAAAAGAGTTGGGAGCAGACTATTACGCCAAAAATGCTTCTGAAGCAGTTAAGATACTGAAATCTATAGGGAGATGAGATTGTGGACACGATCGTTGCTGTAGCAACTCCACAAGGGAAAGGTGCGATAGCCATACTTAGACTGAGTGGGCCATCCAGTTGGGAGATCGTAAAAAAGCATTTTCGAACGGGGTCAAAGATCACTCCCAGGAAAGCTATCCATGGTTGGATACACGAAAGGGGAGAAGACCTAGACGAAGTAATAGCGATATTCTACAAGAGCCCCAAAAGTTACACAGGAGAAGACATGGTGGAGATCATGTGTCATGGTGGCCCGCTCATCGTGAAAAAGCTTCTTGATTTGCTCATAAATGCTGGATCTAGAATGGCAGAACCCGGTGAATTCACCAAACGCGCTTTTTTGAACGGAAAGATGGATCTCACTTCTGCTGAAGCTGTGAGAGATTTGATCGAAGCAAAAAGTGAAATGGGATTGAAATTATCCTTGAGAAATCTGAAAGGGAGTTTGAAGAATTTCGTTGAAAACTTAAGGCAAGAACTTATAAATATTCTTGCGGAAATCAGAGTGGAATTAGATTATCCGGATGAGGTAGAAACAGATTCCGAGAAAGTAAGATCTAAAATAAAGGAAGTACACAAAAAACTGACAGAACAACTAGAAAAAGCTACTGCCGGTATTCTATTGAACAGAGGACTCAGAATGGTGATCGTTGGAAAACCGAACGTAGGTAAATCTACACTTTTGAACCGTCTTTTGAAAGAGGACAGGGCGATTGTTACCGACATACCAGGAACCACAAGGGATGTGATAAGTGAAGAAATTGTCATAGGGAGCATTTTATTCAAAATCGTTGATACTGCAGGTGTAAGATCCGAAACGAGTGATTTGGTAGAAAAATTGGGAATTGAGAGAACTCTTCAAGAGATAGAGAAAGCTGATATTATCCTTTTTATGCTAGATGCTTCCACTCCTTTGGATGATGAAGATCGCAGGATCATTGACAAGATAAAAGACAAACGTTATTTGGTGGTAATAAACAAAGTAGATGTTATTGAAAGGGTAGACGAGGAAGAATTAAAAAGGAAGCTTGGAACGAACAAACACGTGGTGAAAATTTCTGCCTTAAAAGGAGAAGGTCTCGAAAAACTGGAGGAAGCCATTTACAAGGAAACCCAGGAGATTTTCGAAAAAGGTAGCGATTCTTTGATAACCAACTTCAGACAAAAGCAACTACTCGAAAACGTGAAAAAACACCTTGAAAATGCTCTTTCATCGTTAGAAAACGGGTTCCCAATCGACTTGGTCTCTATAGATCTAGAAAGAGCTTTGCAACTATTGGATGAAGTGACGGGAAGAAGTTTCAGGGAAGATCTTCTAGACACGATATTCTCAACTTTCTGTGTTGGAAAGTGAAGAAAAGGGGAAGGAGTCCCCTTCCCCTATCACTTAACCTTCTCTTTGAGGGCTTTCCCAGGTCTGAACTTTGGAACTTTTCTCTCAGGAATGGTAATGGGCTTCTTCGTCTGAGGATTCACACCTTTTCTGGCAGCAGCTTTTCTGACTTCAAAGCTTCCGAAACCTACGAGCTGAACTTTCTCGCCTTTTGAAAGTGCTTCTGTGATCGTTTCAAGAATCGCATCGAGAATCTCCCTAACATCTTTCTTCTTTGCACCTGCCTTCTTTGCCACTCTGTCAATAAGTTCCTTCTTGTTCATGAAACCCCCTCCTTTCTAGGGTTGTGAAGCGTCCCTTTCACTGCTTGTAAATATACCATTTTGTCGCGGGGGTTTTCAAGTCCCTATACAAAAGCATTTCAGAAGTGACAAGTTCAGAACCACCCATTACAAGCGGTTTCTGTGATTTGAGGAAATAAATCAGATTTTTTACTAAAAGTTTACATTAGAGTTTTTCCAAAATTCTTTTTGCGATCACATTACTTCCTATTACCCTTGCTATTTCTTCTACAGAGGCGTTCCGAACGTTTTCAACGGATCCGAAATGTTCCAGAAGCTTCTTTTTTCTGACAGGCCCGAGACCTGGTATTTCGTCCAAAATAGATTTCAAAGAATCTTTTTCTCTTCTCTTTCTGTGATAACCAACAGCAAATCGATGTGTTTCGTCTCTTATTTGAACAAGAAGTCTCAAAGCCGGATGGTCTAAAGGAAGAGCCAATTCTTTCTCTTTAACAACTACTATTTCTTCTTTTTTTGCAAGACCAACAACAGGACAATCCTTTTTCAGATCTTTCAAAGCATCTAGAACAGCTTTAACTTGACCTTTTCCTCCATCAACAAAAATCAAGTTTGGAAGGGGATACTTACTGTAACGCCTCTTCACCACTTTTCTTATTGCCTCATAATCGTTTGGATGATCTAAATTCAGCCTGTATCGCCTGTAATCATTCTTTTTTGGAAAACCATCTTCAAAGACCACGAGAGAAGCAACAGTATATTTTCCTTGGAGATGAGAAATATCTATTCCCTCTATCCTATAAGGGAAATCTTCCATGTTGATGAGCTTCATCAATTCTTTCAGTGCTTCTCGTTTCAAACCTCTCAAACTCAGATCGTTTTCCAAATTCTTTTTTGCCTTTATCAGAAGTTCTTCTTCAATTTGAGATCGTGGTTTCCCCACGTAATGGAATCCCAAAGAAGTGTAATCCATTCCATTCAAATTTTCTTCCACTATCAAACTCTCCGGAATATCTCCTCTTCCGAAAACATAGTATTCCCTTATAAAATCCTCTATCCCTCCTCCTTCCATTTCAAAAGAAACTTTTCCCATGAGATAACCTTCCCTGATTCTGAGAACAACGAACAAATCGTGATCGTGAACTACGACGTCGCAATTGATGTTTTCACTGAAGGTTACTCCCTGAGACTCCAACACGTTGGAAAGATTAAAAAGGAGATCCCTGTATTTTGTAGCATTTTCAAAATCCAACATCTTGGCGTGAGTCTCCATCTTTCTCTGTAGATAATCCAAAACTTCCCTTATTCTACCCGACAGAAATTCTTTGAGCTTGTGTATAGCTTTATCATGCTCTCCAAGATTTCCAATACAAGGCCCAACACATTGCCCAAGATGGTAAAGAAAACAAGGTCTTTTGATTCTTTTCAAATCGGATCTACATGTTCTGAAGCCGAATATTTTTTGAAGAACTTCCAACAATTCTTTGACAAAACGAGTGTTCGTATAGGGACCGAAGTATAAACCATCTTTCAGCTTTCTTTTAACAATTTCCACGTACGGAATCCTATCGTTCGATATTCGAATGTAGGGGTAAAACTCAGTGTCTTTGAGTCGAACGTTGTACTTCGGTTTGTGTTTTCTTATAAGATTGGCTTCCAAAAGGAAGGCTTCTTTCTCACTTGCAACAACTATCATTTCAAGATCATCGGATTCTTCTACGATATTTCTAACCTTTTCTGTGGAAGGAGTAAGGTAACTTTTCAATCTTGCAGAAAGATTCTTCGCTTTCCCTATATATATGGGGACATTCTCTTTTTTGAAAAGGTAAACACCCGGTTCACTGGGAGCGAGTCTTATCTTTCTTTCAATTTTTCTCTTCAAAAATCGTCTTCACCTCCTCTTCGGTCAGAAACCTGTACTCACCGGGTTTCATATCCTCCGGTAAAATCAAGTTCCCTATTCTCACTCTTTTCAAACGAATGGTCCTCAACCCGACAGCAGCGGTCATTCTCTTCACCTGATGATACTTCCCCTCCGTTATGACCATCCTCAGAGTATCGCTCGAAAGCCTTTCCACAAACTTTGCCTTTGCAAAGAAACCATCCTTCAAAATCACACCTTTGGTCAACTTTTCTAACTTGTTTTCAGTTATTTCACCATCCACTCTGACTATATATTCTTTCTCAACAGACCACTTCGGTGAGATGATTCGATGAGCAAGCTGTCCATCGTTTGTAACAAGAAGTAGTCCCTCCGCATCTTTGTCCAATCTTCCAACGGGGAAGATACCTTTTATTGGCGGCAAAAATTCCATAATGGTTTCAGCATGAGGATCTTTTGTACTCGTCACATATCCTGCCGGTTTGTAAAAAAGTATATAAACCTTATCAGGCAAATCTACAACTTTCCCATCGAGTTTCACAACATCATTTTTTGAAAGCTTGTAGTCAGGTTTTTGAACAACCTTATCGTTTACAATCACCCTGCCTTGCTTTATCAGCTTTTTAACTTCTTTTCTTGTACCTATTCCTCTGTTAGAGAGATACCTATCCAACCTCATCGTTTCTTCCCGTCCAGATAGACTATGAGATTAGAAATATCGGACGGGTTTATACCCGGTATTCTCATTGCTTGACCTATTGATCTTGGTTTCACTTTCTTCAATTTATCACGAGCTTCGGTAGAAAGATTTGGAACAGTGTCATAATCTATATTCGGAGGAATTTGAAAATTCTCGTACTTCTCGAAAATAGACACTTCTTCGAACATTTTCTGTATATATCCCTCGTACTTCACGTTGATTTCCACTTGCTCCACAACTTCCGGATCTTCAATGGGATTTGGATCGAGTTGTTTCAGGACTTCGTACTTCAACTCGGGCCGTTTCAACAACTGATAGAGGGAAACTGCTTCTTTCAAGGAACTCGTTCCGACTTCGACCAGGATTTCGTTGACTCTATCGGAAGGTTTCACGATCACTTTTTTCAGACGTTCCATTTCCCCTTTAACTTTCATCTCAAGGTTCAGAACTTTTTCGTAAAACCATTTCGGTATCAGACCAACGCGGTAACCATATTTTGTTAGACGAAGGTGTGCATTATCATGCCTTAAAAGAAGACGGTATTCCGCTCTCGAAGTAAGAAGACGGTAAGGTTCATCAACACCTTTGGTCACCAGATCGTCTATTAGAACACCTATGTAAGCCTCTGAACGTTTCAAAATGAGAGGGGGTTCTCCTCGTAGTTTCAAGGCAGCGTTTATTCCCGCTATTAAGCCCTGACCAGCTGCTTCCTCGTATCCACTCGTACCGTTGACTTGACCGGCGAAGAAAAGATTCTCTACAATTTTCGATTCGAGTGTTGGGTAGAGCTGTCTTGGATCTATGTAATCGTACTCTATAGCGTACGCTGGACGGGTTATAATAGCTTTTTCAAGGCCTCTAACGCTTCTGATCATCTTTATTTGAGCTTCGTAAGGGAGGCTGGTGCTTAAACCGTTCAGATAGTACTCTTCGGTATCTTTTCCTTCTGGTTCAACGAAAACTTGATGAGATTCCTTATCTCTGAATTTGATAACTTTATCTTCTATGGACGGACAATACCTTGGCCCGATTCCCTCTATTAGCTTGACGGAACCGTAGAGAGGAGAAAATTCAAGATATTGTCTTATTACACTGTGAGTCTCAGGATTAGTGCGAGTGAGCCAGCATGGATAATCTTTCGGCAAGATCTTTGGTTCGTTGAAAAAAGAAAAGGCAAGGGGCTCATCGGAAGTGTCCTGTCTTTCCATGATGGAAAAGTTTATACTCCTTTTCAAAACACGAGCCGGTGTACCGGTTTTGAACCTTCCCACATCGAACCCAAGTTCGATGAGACTCTGAGTGAGTTTAGTGGCAGGGAACTCCCCCATTCTACCTGCAGGGAAAACAGATCTACCGATGAATATCTTCCCTCTCAAGAAAGTACCTGTTGTGATTATCACCGCTTTTCCCAAATAATCTATGCCGTAATTGTCAACAACACCTTTCACCTTTCCGTTCTCCACCAGTAACTTTTCAACTATTCCGTGTCTTAGGACAATGTTTGGATGCGTTTCTAATTTTCTTTTCATGGTACGACTGTAGGAAATTTTGTCTATCTGCGCTCTCAAAGCTCTCACAGCAGGTCCCTTACTCACATTCAGCATGCGAACGTTGATCATCGTTTCATCTGTGGTTTTGGCCATTTCTCCACCCAAAGCATCTATTTCACGAACCACAACTCCTTTCGCTGGACCTCCTATAGCGGGATTGCACGGAGCCCATCCCACAGTATCTGGATTCACTGTGAGTACGAGAACTCTAAACCCCATTCGAGCGGCAGCGAGGGCCGCTTCTATTCCAGCATGCCCAGCTCCTACGACGATAACATCGTAGATCCTATCATCATCAGGCCTCAAATTCCATCACCTCATGCGAGTCTTATGGGCATGACTATATATAGATACCCAGAAATGTCAAGAGGATTTATTTGACAAGGACTGGTCGAATCGACGAAATTCATTTCTATTTCCTCTGTTTCGATGTGTCTCAAGACGTCAGAGATAAATTTCGGGTTAAAAGCGATCACCAGATCTTCACCTTCTTTTTGTATCTCCAACTCGTCTACGACTTCTCCATATTCCGGATTCTTACTCATAAGTTTCATCGTACTCTCTTCTATTTCTAATTTCACTGATTCCGAACCCTTACTCGCGATCACCATGATTCTTTTCAAAGACTCTTGAAGAGATTTTTTCGAAACGATTACCTTCGTCTTGAAAGTTTCTGGTATCACCCTTTTATAATCCGGAAATTCGGCATCCACCACTCTCATGACGGTTTCTACGTCGTTGGTTGTTAAAGAAGCTCTCCTTCCATCGTACCTTATCGTAACGGATGGTTCTGTTGTATTTTTCAAGATATTTTGGACCTCTTTCATGCTCTTGAGAGAAAGCAAAAAGTTCGTCTCTTCTTCGTTTTCTATTTGTTCCTCTGCCAGTGCGAGTCTGAAACCATCGCTCGCCACGAGTCTGAGTAGATTCTTGTGGAGTTCCCAGAAAACACCATTCAAATTTCTCATGAATTCATCAGTTGCAGCTGCAAATATTACTTTCTCGACCATTTCTTCGAGAAGCGAAGTGTCGACTTCGAAAGAGATTCCTGATTCTGCAGGTGAGATATCTGGAAATTCATCGGCAGGCATGGTCGTAACCCTGAAAACGGTGCTACCCGAAGTTATGACCAAAGTATCTCCTTCCAAAGAGAGCTCTGTAGTATCCTCGCTCAAAACCTTGACAAGCTTTTGAAATATGTCCCCCGGCACCACAAAACGTGCTTCTCCGGAGATTTCAACAGCGTTCACATTCGCTCTAACACCTGTTTCGAGATCTGTCGCACAGATATAAAAACTACCGTCTTTCACTTCGAAAAGAAAACCTGCAAGAATGGGTTTTACCGATTTTTTAGCCAAAGCCTTAGAGGCCATTGTTACTTTATCCTTAAGCTCGAGCGTTGTAGTTATGACTTTCATAATCACACCCCCATTAGAATTTTAATACGAGTTTCAAAACGTAATATATTCCAGCGGACGTTGCTGCAACAGTCGGGACTATAAGAAACCATGATATAATGATGTTTTTCAAAATACCAACATTCACCACTTCAAGCCCTCTTGCTAACCCCACACCGGTAACCGCTCCAACAACAACGTGAGTTGTAGAAATCGGTAGCCCGAGAGAGGAAGCAAGAAGAACGGTTGTTGCTGTTGAAAAATCAACAGTAAATCCCCTTGAGTTAGTTAAGGTTGTGATTTTTTCTCCCACCGTTTCCATGACCTTTTGTCCCATGAAATAAACACCCATGGAAATCCCTATTCCTCCCAAAACGAGAGCCAAGAGAGGTATTTCCACCGTCTTAGGAATCACTCCAGTTGATGCAACAATCATAACAGCTGCTACAGGACCAGCAGCGTTCGCCACATCGTTTGCACCATGAGAAAAGGAAACATAACACGAAGTCAATATCTGGGCCCTTTTGAAGACATCTTCCACCAGATCGTATTCATTTTTCCCCTTCTGAATCAATTTTTTTACCAAAGCGTGTACTACAAAGAAAACTATGGCTGCAGAAACGATGGCCAAAATTATTGACTCGTTTAGGGACTGTTTCAAAGTTTTCCGTATGAAAAGAGAGATCATGGTGAAAACCGCGAGAGATATGAAGAATGGAACAGTGAAAACCGAAGATTTTTTCGGATTTTTAGTGTGAAAGATGGTGAGTGATATTATTTTAAAAATCACAAAAGACAAAGCCCCTCCTAAAAGGGGAGAGATGATCCAAGAGAGCACTATGAAAAAAAATGTTTTCCAGTTTATGCCAGTGAAACCAGTTGCTACAAGACCAAATCCTATCATTCCACCAACGATAGAATGGGTGGTAGACACAGGATAGCCCCAATTCGTCGCTATCAAAATCCACAGAGACGCCGCAAGTAAAGCAGAGAGGGCACCATACATCAGCTCCACCGGTTGTACCATTTCGACTTTTACGATTCCCTTCACTATTGTCTGCGAAACATGAGCACCAAACATCACAGCCCCTAGAAACTCGAGAAACATTGCTATAAAGGCAGCTTGCCTAACCGTGATCGCTCTGGCCCCAACAGCCGTTGCCATAGAATTCGCAACATCATTGGCACCTATAGAGAATGCCATTATGAATCCAAGAATTCCAGCCGCAACGAGTACGATCACGTTGCTCCCTCCTTTATCTTAGAATAGAATTTATTCTCTTCGTTATATCTTTGCCCTGATCAGCGATCTTTGAAATGAGTCTCGCTACTTTGTTCAGGAATATCAAATCAACTGGATTCATAGAATTCTTGAGAGAGTAAAGCTTTTTTCCTATACTTCTCGAGATAGTATCTACTTCCCTCTCTTCCATAGAAACGTCGAAAATTTCCCTCTTCTCTTTTTCTTTCTCGATAGGAGAAAAATCTGTCTCAGCGAGAATACGAAGTTGTTCAATGGCTTCAACAGTTTCTCTAACGGTGTCCAAGACACTATCAACAAGATTCACGAACGAATTTCTCACCTCTTCCGGTATTTCCTCTACTTTGTTCATGTCAAGCATGATGATGATATCTCTCACTATATCCAAAATTTCATCTGCCTTATGTACTATGTAGAGGAAATCGTCCCTCTCAAAGTAGGCGTACTTGATTCTGTGGTAGATCTTCTTCAACTTCGACTTGAGTTGATCGGCATCACGTTCCAACTCTATGACACGACCGATGTATCCTTCTCCAAATTCACCTCGAAGGTAAGCTTCAACCGCACTCTTCAGAAGAACAACCGCAGCCTCCCCTCTCCGAGAAAGGTTGATAAGCAATTGAAGGGGTGATTCTTCGGGTATCATCTTTTCTATGAATCTCATATCTTCACTCTCCTTTCAAAAAAGCACTTCTTATAACGATGTCTATCAACTCTTCAAATTCAATCCCCGCAGCCTTTGCACTTGCAGGGAGATCGCTGAGCTCGGTGAGGCCGGGAACGGTGTTTATCTCAAGAAAGTAAAAATCTCCGTTGTAAAAAATACCATCAACTCTTCCAAATCCCCTGCAACCAGCTTCGACGAAAGCAGAAAGAGAAGCTCTTTTTATCAATTCCACTTCCTGTGGTTCCAATGGAGCTGGCAAGAGAAATTCAGTTTCTCCTTTGGTATACTTTGCAATAAAATCGTAGAACCTTCTTTTTTTTGGCCTCAACTCCAACAATGGCAGCACTTCAAAACCTTTCTCGGTTTCTATGATCGACACCGTTATCTCACGACCTGGAACGTATTCTTGTACGATCACACTTCCATATCGCCGTAGATCTTCTTCCACCGCTTTCTGAAACTCTTCCTCAGTTTCACAGATGAAAACACCTATGCTTGAACCTTCTCTCCGGGGTTTCACCACACAAGGGTATCCAACTGGTGAGGACCCCAAAGGCTTGTTAATCTCTGTGAATGTTGGTATTTTAACGAAATCCTTCAAAAATCTGTAGGTGAGCAACTTGTCAAAACACACCATACTAGAAAAAGCATCAGATCCCGTGTATCTAACTCCAAGAAAATCCAATATAGACTGAAGTGAACCATCTTCACCGAATTTACCATGAAGAACGTTAAACACCACATCGAACTCCTTCAGAATCGATATCTTCTCCAAAAAGTCTTCCTTAACGTCGAATGCAACATAATCGTAGCCTAGCTTTTCAAGTGCCTTTCTCACTCTTTCGCCGCTTTTTAGGGAAATTTCTCTTTCTCGAGATATTCCCCCCATTAGAAGTGCTACTCTCATCACTTCTCCTCCCGATAAATACTTTCTCTCCGTCTATAACAGCTATTTCGTCACTTTTCACGCTTTTGCTGTTTCCACATTCACATTTCAAATAGAAACCGTATCTTCCAAAAGAGAGTATCATCTCTCTCCCACAGGAACATTTTTGATTCGATGGATAATTAACTATTATTCTATCTTTTTCGTCGAACACTTTGGAAAAAGCCTCATAGAACGTTTGCAGAACTTTTTTGTCGGTTTTTTCGCCTCGTTCAATTTCATCGAGGTCTTTTTCCATTTCTGCAGTGAAGGAAATATTCACTATGTTTGGATATCTCCGTTCCAGATAGTCCATAACAACGCTTCCTATTACAGTGGGATAAAGGTATCCCTTTATCTTTTTCACGTACTTTCTGTTGAGAAGAAGTTTTATTGTAGCAGCATAAGTACTGGGACGTCCTATTCCCAAACGCTCCATTTCTTTGACCAAAGTTCCTTCGGTGTATCTGGATTTCGGCTTTGTTTCTTGCTCTTTTATTTCTAATACGACCGGTTCTACAACTTTCCCTTCTTCGAAGGGGAAATCCCCAGTATTCCTTTCCGTCTTCCATAGCTTTTCGTAACCATCGAAAATTTTCTTCAATACTGTTCCTTTGAAACGGTACTTACCATCTTCAGTCCTAAGAACGAAACGAATCTCTTCATATTCCGAAGATTTCATTTGAGAGGCCACGAATCTTTTCCAAATCAGTTCGTAGAGCTTTTTCTGGTCATCACTCAAGTAATTTGAAGCTTTTTCCGGTGTCATGAAAACATTTGTAGGACGAATAGCCTCGTGTGCGTCTTGCACTTTCAAATTTTTCAGATTTTTTGATTTCCTTGCTGAACCGATGTACTCTTTTCCAAACGATTTTTCAATCAATTCATGAGCTTCTTCTCTTGCATAATCCGAAACTCGAGTAGAATCTGTCCTCATATAGGTAATAAAAGCAATATGACCATCTTTTGTTTCCACTCCTTCATAAAGCTGTTGGGCGATCATCATAGTCTTTGCCACCGAAAAACCCAGTTTCGAATAAGCTTCTTGTTGAAGAGTGCTTGTTCTAAAAGGATCAGGTGGTGTAAATTTTTTTCTTACGATGTTTTTTTCTTCCACAACCAATTTCTTTATATTTCTGAGCTCTTCAAGCACTTTTTCTTCAAGAAGCTTTTTCTCCTTCATAATCATTTCTGCTTCCAAATCGCGAAATTTTGCAACCACGCGATGGTATCTCTTTGGAACAAACCTCAGAATCTCTCTTTCTCGATCGCAGATGAGTTTTAATGTGGCAGATTGGACTCTCCCAGCGCTCAGGTTAGATTTGAAGTTTCTCCAAAGAACGGGACTCAGAGAATAACCAACTATCCTATCGAGTATTCTTCTTGCAAGCTGAGCGTGGACCTTGTTCATATCGATCTTTCGAGGATTATTGACCGCTTCTTTTATTACCCTTGGGGTAATTTCAGAAAAAATTATCCTGTTCTTTTTACCGAGAGTGTTCGTGATTCTAGCTACATGCCAAGCAATTGCCTCTCCTTCTCTGTCCATGTCGGATGCTATCAAAATATCTCCCTCTTTAGAAAGAGATCTTATCTTCTCAACCACCTTTTCTTTTCCTTTTATCACAGTAAATTCTGGTTCGAAATCCTTTCCTAAATCCACACCGAATTTACTCTTCGGGAGATCCACAATATGACCCATCGATGCGAAGACTTCGTATTCGTCACCCAGAATGTTTTTTATCGTTTTCGCTTTAGCAGGCGATTCGACTATTATATACTTCTTCACTTTCCTACTCATCTATTCTTTCACCTCTTATGAAGATTCTTCTCCCAAGGTTCTTATCATACTCTGTCCACTCTTGTTCTGCCTCGGTGTTTTCAATGATCTCGGTGAACCTTGCTAGCTTGGAATCAAGATTTTCCAGATGATGGACTATCAAAGCTTCCATCGTTTTCGGTACGACAGGAGAACCCCATTCCAACTCACCATGATGGGAGAGGATAATATGTTCCACCTCCAAAATCTTCCTCTCAGGAACATTAATCTTCTTTGCTCTTTCTCTAACCATCATAACACCTATGGCGATGTGCCCTTTCAATTCTCCTTCGGTACTGACCTCGATTCCTGATTCCGTTACAACATACTCTTCTACCTTTCCTATATCGTGAAGGAGGGCACCAGTTATGAGTAGATCCCTATTCAGTGGATAATACTTACTTATTTCCTTACACATTTCCGCGACTGTCACGCTGTGTTCCAAGAGACCTCCTATGTAAGCGTGATGTACTCTCATTCCCGCTGGAGAACGGAAAAACTTTTCCGAAAACTCCCGGTCCTCCACAAAAAAGGCTCTCAACAATTTCTTGTAATCCTGATCTTTCACTTGGTCTACGAGAGCAAAAAGTTTCTTCTTCAGAACATCCAAGTCTTTTTTTGTTTGGGCTACGAATTTTGTGTAATCGTATTCCTCTTTCCTCAAAAGTTTCACCGCATTGTAATCATTTTCCACATTTATTTGAAGTCTGTTTTCGAAAAAGACGACCCTTCCTCTCACTCTGATAACACTTCCTTCTTTTAAACGACGATCGTTCAGCTCAGCGTTATACCAGTCAACAGCCCTGACCGAACCCGTTCTATCCTCGAGAGTCATTATCAAAAATTTCTTACTATCTTTCGTCTCCTGCAACTTTTTGCTTCGAACTTTCAGAACGATTTCGACATTGTTATTAATGTGATCTCTCAAATCCTGGACAAAAAGTTCGTGGTTAACGAGCCCTTTCGGCATAAGATCTCCTAACTTCAACTTACCCACTTCCTTTCTCACGAATCAGTTTTTCTAAAAACTCAAAATCTTCAATCGGATGAGGGAAGAACACAAAAGTGCCATCCTTGAAATAAAAAATGATCGACAGATTCTTTCGTTCAACTCTATCAACATTGGAAAGTCTATACCCTTTTCCATTAATTAGGAGTCCGTCATCAGTTTGGTCGATCACTATCTCTTTTCTGTACACACTAAGTATCCACACACCAAAGATTATATCCAAGATCAGGATGGGCCACTTCAGAGAAGGATGGAGAGGTTTATACAAAAGGAAAATTGTGAGGTCAAAACTCACAACCCATAGAACAACCAACATGAATTTGTACCAAAACGGTATCCTGAATCTCACTATCATGAACAATGCGGGCAAAATGCCCGCTCACACCTCCGAAACTTGACCAACGTATTTTTTCACCTTACCAGCTTTCAAACATGCCGTACAAACTCTCATTCTCTTGACAGTCCCATCTGGAAGAACTACGCGCACTTTTTGAAGATTTGGCCTGAACCATCTTCCAGTTTTCTTGTTTGAATGACTGACGTTGTTCCCAGATCTGGGAGCTTTACCACACACCTCACATCTCTTTGCCATGATCACGCCCTCCTGTGGTTTGGTCTTTTCTCTTCATGAGTATATCACAGAACAGATCATCTGGAATATTTCATGTATTCTCTCATTCTCCTCTCCAATTCTCTTCTCTTTATTGTTTCTCTCTTATCGTATTTTTTCCTTCCACGGGCCACGGCGATTTCCACTTTAGCAAACCCTCGATCGTTGAAATATATCTTTAACGGAACAATCGTTACTCCCTCTTCCTGCACTTTTCCCATGAGTCTTTTGAGTTCTCTTTTGTGAAGAAGGAGTTTTCTTGGTCTTTCCGGATCGTGGTTGTACACTCCCCCATGGCTGTAAGGAGGTATGTGTAGATTGAGAAGATAAAGCTCACCATTTTTGAACCTACAAAAAGAATCTTTAAAGCTCACAGAACCATTTCTTAAAGATTTTACTTCAGTACCTGTGAGCACAATCCCTGCTTCATAAGTTTCCAATATTTCATAATCTGTGTAAGCTTTCTTGTTGGTGGCAACTATTTTCACCTTCTCACCCCAGCCAAATATCTTTCAAATGATCTATCCCTTTTGGTGTCACTCTTATAAAATCCACTCTCACAGGTCCTCTCACGCCATTTTGGATCATGTATATTCTCGCTGATTTTTCTAAATTTCCAATCTTTCTTCGATCGATTCTTTCTAGAGGATCTACTTTTCCACTGCCACTCTTTACTTCCACAAATACAATCTCTTTTCCGTCACGAGCTACAATGTCTATTTCACCATAACGAGTTCTGAAATTCCTCGCCAAAATCTTGTAACCCTTCTTCTTGAGAAAATCACAAGCAGTATCTTCAGCCTTTTTCCAATCGATCATTGATGGATCCCCGGAACCTTTATGTGACCATCTTTTTCATCCGGGAAATTCTTCTTTATTAGATCCCTCCCCTCGAAGAGTTTCGGTTCACCTGTTCTGAGAGCCGCGTTATTTTCAACGGGTGTGTACATCGGTTCCACACCTTCAACTTCAACTTCGTTCAAAAGTTCAACGTAATCGAGTATTTCCTGAAAATCTTTCATAAGACTCTGCCTTTGTTCCTCCGAAAGCTCAAGTCTTGCTAAATTCTCAAGATGAAGGACCAGTTCCTTTGTAACCTTTATCATTTTTCAAAACCTCCTTCAGATCGTCTTTTGAAACTCCAGAAGCTTTTATGTTTTCATTCTTGAGTTCTTCATAAAGCTCTGCTCTCAAGATTCTTACGTATTTCGGTGCTTCTATTCCGATTTTAACAGAATTTCCTTCTATCCTCAGAACAGTAATCACAATTTCATCCCCTATGACGATTTTCTCTCCCGGCTTTCTCGTGAGAACCAACACAATATCACCCCAATGCCCTGTATATTCCCCCTGTAGATTCTATCAATCCCATTATTTCCATTTCCGATATCGTTTTGAGAACCTCCGATATCTCCCAACCCAACTCCTCGGCCAAATCATCGACAGATTTCGGAGAAACTTTCAACAGTTCATAAATCTCTCTCTGATGTTGATTAACAGAGAACGAACTTTTCCTGGTAATTCCGAAGTAAAAAATGAGATCCTCTTCACATGTGAGAGGATACGCTCCCGATTTTATCAGATAATTCGTTCCCTCGCTCGTCTTTCTATCTATGTCTCCAGGTATTGCAAACACGTCTCTACCATTATCGATAGCAAACTTCGCGGTCAAAATGGCACCGCTCTTTGCAGGGGCTTCAGTAACAATAACAACTTCAGAAAGACCAGCTATGATACGATTTCTCGCAGGAAAATGATGTTTTTTTGGATTCGTTCCCATCACATATTCACTTACAACACATCCGTTTTTCAGAATTCGAGCTAGCAGTTGTTCATTTGTTTTAGGATAAATCTTATCTACTCCCGTTCCGAGTACTGCCAAGGTTCTACCACCGTTCTCCAACGCCGTCCTGTGAGCAACTGAATCTATTCCTAAAGCCATTCCAGAAACAACCACAAAATGCTCAGAAAGCATCTTGACAAATCGTTTGGTTACACTTACTCCATATGCCGTTGGCCTTCTAGTGCCAACAACCGATACACATCTCTCTCTAAGAAGCTTTTCATTTCCTCTAACAAAAAGAACGACAGGAGGTGACTTCATGTTTTTTAAGGGATCAGGATAAGCTTCGTCCCAGAAAGATACTAACTTCACGTTGTATTTTCTCACAAGATCCTTTTGTTTGATAATTTCTTCCTCGCCACATCTTTGATAGAATCTTTTCACTTTGTTGGGATCGGCATTTCTAAGAAATCGCCTCAAATCGGTCTCTGGCTCCAGCTCGGAAATCTTGAAACCACCATACTGAATCAGGAGTGCTATCTCAAGAGGCGTCATTTTTGTACTCCTCGAGAATTTTCTTTATTTTCTCTTCAACTCCTTGGGGTCTTCCTGGCAAACATCTGTTTATCTCCGCCTGGCCTTTCACTATTGCCTTTGCATAAGCTTCACAACCGGCAAAGCCACAGGCACCACAGTTTATTCCCGGAAGAACGTTGACTATCATCTTCACACGAGGATCTTCTTCAACCTTAAATTTCTGAGCAGAATATGCGAGGAAAGTTCCAAAACCAAACCCCAGAATTGCAAGGAGTAGAGTCGAGTACAAAACTTCCAACTCATTCACCTCCTTATAATTTCACCATGCCTTGGAATCCCATGAACGCTAAGGAGAGTAAACCTGCTGTAATCAAAGCTATGGCAGTTCCTTTGAAAGATTCCGGAAGATCATAAAGATCTAGTTTTTCTCTAATCCCAGCAAATATCACTAACGCGAGGGCAAAGCCTAATCCAGAACCCAAAGCATGAAAAATTGCCTCGACGAAACTGAGTTTCATCAAACTGTTCAAAAGCACCATTCCTAAAATAGCGCAGTTCGTAGTTATAAGAGGAAGGAATATTCCCAGCGCTTCGTAAAGATCCGGACTTGTTTTTTTCAGAAAGAGTTCCACAAACTGAACAAAGGAAGCAATAACAAGGATAAAAACGATCGTTCTCAAGAATTCAAGACCGGTGGAAATAAGAAGTTTATCCAAAAACCAGCTGATCGCCGCGGACACTGTCATAACGAAAGTAACAGCAATACCCATACCGGTTGCCGTTTCAAGTCTCTTGGAAACTCCCAAAAAAGGACATATTCCAAGAAATCTTGCAAGAACGAAGTTGTTCACAAATATAGCTGAAAAGAAAAGCAAAAAGATCTTCATTTAGCTTCACCTCGCTTCTTTCGTTTCGTTCCAATGAAGGTGAAGAATGCAAGAAGGAGACCAAGAGTTATGTAAGCGCCGGGAGGGAGTATCTCAAGAAAGATCTTGACTTTCCATACTTCGTAGCCAAAGATCGTACCGCTTCCAAAGATCTCCCTCACACTTCCAAGAAGCACCAAAGATCCTGTGAAACCAAGCCCCATTCCCAGACCATCTAGTAGTGAATCGAACACTCCATGCTTTGAAGCGAAAGATTCAGCCCTTCCCATTATGATACAATTCACCACAATCAATGGAATAAACAAACCAAGAGTTTTCCAGAGCTCATAGGTAAAGCCATGCATGAGCAAATCAATCAGTGTAACAAATGAGGCTATCACGACTATGAATATCGGAATTCGTATTTTCTCTGGAACAGCTTTTCTTATCATAGAAATAACGACGTTCGACATAGTCAAAACTGCCGTCGTAGCCAGTCCCATTCCAAGGCCGTTGATAGCACTTGTCGTTACTGCAAGGGTAGGACACATACCGAGGACCTGAACATAAGTAGGATTTTCTTTTATAAAACCTTTCGTTAACTCCCGCAAACGACTCATTTCAGCACCTCCTCGGTCAGGTACCTGTACATGAGATTTAAAGCCGTCACAACCGCTCTTGGAGTTATGGTAGCACCGGTCATAACATCGCTTACTTTCACAACTCCTTTCTTTTTCAACTCATCGAGCGTTCCTTTAGGGAGCCCAGCGTCTTTATCCACTTTCAGACCCTCTTTCAAACCTTCTGGCGGGATTGGGAAAAACCTTCTTTGAATCTCTTCTTCTCCAATCTTCGCTCCAAGCCCTGGTGTCTCTTGGGAATAGTCTATGACTCTGATGGAATTAAGAATAAGTCCTCTTTGTGACTCTACAAAGCACGCTACAACTGTTACATTCCCGCCAAATCCGGGTGCATACCCTGAAAGAACGTACGCTTTCTTCCCATCTTCGGTTCTGAACACATATAATGGCCCTAACACAACTCCTTCTTTGTATTCTTTCAAAACAACTGCTTCTATTCCCGTCTTCTTTACCTCGTTTTCTATGTTCTCCTTTCTCACAAGATACTCTCCGGTCATAGGATCCTTAAGGACGAACTCTATGGCCTTCAACTTTGCCGAGTTGTCTGCCTCACGAATCTTATCTTTTACACCGACATAAACGAGTCCCAAGAAAAGACCGGCAACTGCTGTGAAAGCCATGAGTATCAAACCAGTTTTCAATATGTCTTTCATTTTTTCACCTCACCGAAAATTCGTGGTTTGGTGTATCTATCTATCAAAGGAACCAAAGCGTTCATGAAAAGAATAGAGAAGGATACTCCTTCAGGATAAGCTCCAAACAGTCTGATCGCCATAGTGAGAACGCCGCATCCAATTCCGAAGATCACCTGACCCTTTGGTGTGATCGGACTCGTGACCATATCAGTGGCCATGAAAAGTGCTCCAAGCATAAGACCCCCACTGAGAAGGTGAAAGAGAGGATCTCCAAACTTTGAACTCACTAGGTATGCTACAGTGGAAAACACGAAAACCGTGCCTATGTAAGAAAGTGGAATGAAAATTTTAATTCTCTTTCTTAGAACCAAGTAGAGGAAACCAATGAGCAAGAGGAGGGCACTTGTCTCGCCGAGAGAACCCCCTACATTTCCAATAAACAAGTCCCAATACGAAGTGATCTGTCCTTGTTCCTTGAACAGAGCGAGGGGCGTGGCTGATGTCATCACATCTGCTGGTGATTTCCAAAAACCAGCTCCTGGTACAACCCAAGTGGTCATGTATGTTGGAAACGAAATGAGAAGGAAAGCTCTTCCGACAAGAGCTGGGTTGAAGACGTTTTGTCCAAGACCTCCAAACGCATGTTTTCCAACACCTAGTGCAAAAACGAGCCCTAAAACAAAAGCCCAGAATGGAAGCCTTGTGCTTACGTTCATTGCGAGAAGCAAGCCCGTGACAGCTCCACTGCCATCGGGTATGAAGTCTTTCACACCCCTCAGATATTTCATAACGAACACGTCAAAAAGTTCACCGATTATTGCTCCTGTGACACAAAGAAAGAGGGCGTACCATCCGAAAAAATAGGCAGCGCCTATCACTGCAGGAGAAAGGGCTATGAGGACGTCTAACATTATTTTTCTTACGTCATCCTCTTCACGCAAATGAGGAGCGTAAGCACTCAACAGCTTCATTTTCTACCCCTCCTCGTGGCCCGATATACGGTCTTTGCGAGTTTTATGTATCTTACATGTTCTATTTTCGAAGGACACGTGTATGTACAGGAACCACATTCAATACAATCCATGAGACCATTTTCCACAGCCTCATCGTATCTTCTCTTAGAAGAAAGAAGATACAAAAGATACGGTTGAAGATTCATGGGACAAACTTGTACACATTCGCTACATCTGATACAAGGTTTTTGCGGTTGGACTTTTCTTGGAAGAAACGCTGTTACCCCAGATGTACCTTTCATGATAGGAATATCCAAATTCGTGATGGCTATTCCCATCATCGGTCCTCCAAGGATTACACGTTCCGTGTTTTCATCTATTCCTCCGCAGTATTCAAGTATGTCTCTCACAGGAGTGCCTATTCTCACAATCAAGTTTTTAGGATTTTTGACGGCATCTCCGCTCACGGTTAAGCCCCTTTCCACAAGAGGTTTCCCATCTACAACCGCTTCTTTCACCGCTACACAGGTTCCTACGTTCTGTACAACAATTCCAACGTCCATGGGCAGGCCTCCACGAGGTACTCTTCTTTTCGTTATCGCATAGATGAGCTGTTTCTCCGCACCTTGAGGATATTTGGTCTTCAACAAAGCCACATCAACCGGGTATCCTTTGAAAATCTTTTTCAAATTCTGGTAAGCATCCATTTTGTTGCTCTCAACTCCAACTATTGCCTTTTCCGTCCCTAAAACTTTCATCATGATGAGTATCCCCTGTAGGATATCTTCCGCTCTCTCCAACATCAATCTGTGATCAATGGTGAGAACAGGTTCACACTCCGCACCGTTGATTATCAGAGTATCCACTCTTTTTTCTGGAGGAGGAGAAAGTTTCACGTGTGTAGGAAACATAGCACCTCCAAGTCCCACTATTCCAGCTTTTTTGATAACATCCAAGATCTCATCCTTCGACATTTGCTCATAATTCCCCGTTCCCAATCTGACCCATTCGTCTTCAGAAGTCCTTTCTATCACGATCGCTTCAATGGGTTTTCCAACAATTGGGTGAAGAATCTTTTTCAGCTCTACCACCTTTCCCGTCACAGGTGAGTGTAAATAGGCAGATATGAAACCCTCTGGTTCTCCTATGACCTGTCCTGTTTTTACCTCGTCACCAACCGAAACAACAGGTTTGGCAGGATTGCCCGCATGGTTCAGAAGGAAAACATAAACCCTTTCAGGCAAAGGCATTCTTTCTATCGATTTTTCCTTCGACCACTCCTTCAATTGGGGGGGATGGACCCCTCCTTTGAAAGTGAGCACGCTTTCACCTCCAATGTAGATTGTAAATAGGGCCTTTTGGACTTTCATTGTAGTAAGGTCTCGTACAATGGGGACAACCTCTCGTTTTAAAGGCCTCTTCTGGAGCTACTCCCGACCACTCGATGTCAACGATTTCATCATTTTGTCCGAAAATAATGTTCTCAAGAGATATCACGTTTTTCTCGAGAAGGAAAGTCGCCAACTGAATCTTTCTGTAACGCTCAAGAGAAGGCTTCTCTTTTCTCTCCAAGGCGGTACCTTTCAGAGGGGTGAAGGCAAAAAGAGAAAGGGTGATCTCTTTTTCCCTCGTCCAAAGAGCAAATTCAACTATATCTCTATCACTCTCTCCAAGACCAACTATAACATGAGTTGTTACTCTTCTTGGAAACAGCGTTGAAGACTTTTCGAGGATTGAAAGAAGTCTATCATAGTCTCCTCCTCTTAACTTTCTAAAGAGAACTCTGTTCGGAACATCGATTGCTATTCCTATTCTATCTATTCCAAGTTCAAAATATTCAATTACTTCTTTCACACTGATTGGCCTCACGCTTACAGAAACAGGGATTCTGAACTTCGGTATGAGAGAGAGAAGGACTTCTTTGTAACCCGGCTGAGAAACAACTTGAATACACACACGTTTGAAATGATAGTTAATCTCTTCAAGATCTGAAATCTCTTTCCAAACAACGCGAGAAAGACGATCTGGAGGGGCTTTAGAAGATCTTGCCTGAGCACAATACAGACAGTTATAAACACATCTTTCCCCCAGCATGAGATATGCTGTGTCCATCTCGAAAGGAAGTTTTCCCACTATCTTCTGAAGCGTTCCTACTGAGGCTCTGAGAACCATTGATCCACCTCGAACCTGTATTCTCTACCGGATTTCTTTAGAAGGATAATTCCACCTTTCACATGAACATCGAAACCATTGTAACATTTGGGTACTTCTTGATTCACCTCGATTCTCATCGCAATTCCTTCTGCTGTTCTTTTTGCGATTTCCCTTTCTCTATACATCAAAAACTGCTTTTTAGCCCAGACCGAAACACTACAGACCATGAAAAAGACCACTGTTACTATGAACAGTGCGAATAAAACCTCCACAACCAAAAAACCTAGCTGAACAGTAGATAAGACAGCACCAACAAGATTCCCATCACAAGCAATGCGAGGACAACGGCTAGAAAAAAATCCGAACTGGTCGCACTTTGAACAGGTTGTGAGCGTTTTTTTGCCTTCATTGCTTCTTCCTGACTCAATTTTTTCTCCCCCTCTAGTATCTCTCCTATCTTTTCCATCCATTCTTCATCAGATGTTTTCACCCTATTTTGTCCAAGTTTTATTTTTAGATTCGGAGACACTAACGCTTTCCCAACAATCCCATCTTCGAATTCCACCTTCAACAGATACAAATTCCCGTTCTTCCCCTTTAAAACTTCCTTCGATATCAGTTTTCCTGGCAAACTCGCAACGTTTTCCGTACCGAATCTTTCCCTCAAAAATTTTTTGAACTTCTCAGAAATTTCACCGCTTCCATAATTGAGAATCACGAAATCTATCTTCTCTTCAACATCTATTTCCCTTATCGTTACCCCATTCAATGGATCAAGAACAGGAAAGACCTCGGGAAGATTCTTGAGGTCCTCTCTTTGGAGAATCTTGAACACTTCATCCGTTGAGATTTCTTCAAAGTGTTCTTTCACAACCTCGAGGGATACATCTTCAAAATCCAAAGGAGTTGCTACAACTTCCACCTCTACCTTTTCAGACCATTCTCTAAGGAGATCTGATAAGAAAACTCTTAACGCTTCGTGATCACCGTTTTCTGTCAATCTGAACAATTCACTTCCCACAAGCCTCAAATTTTGCCTCCTGGATTGAACCAACCAGAAATCAAAAAACTCATCTGTCATAGTAGATGCTTCTGTCACTTCTTTCATTGCGTTCTCCTTCTTTACCGTGAAGTCTTCAAGGAAATCCTCAAATCCTTGGTTGAGATCGATAGAATATTTTCTCCCGTATCTACCGGGAACAACGAAAAAATCATATTCAGGAGCCTGATTTAGCTTTCCAAGAAAGTAACCTTGCACAACTTCTGATGTCAACTTCGATGTGGCTCGAAATTTAACAAAATAAAGGTCCACTCATCATTCCCCCTTGGCTAAAACGTAATCCCCAGATTCCAAGTGCTGAGTTTTAAAGTCTGTACTCGACACTCCAACTCCTATAACACAATTCTTTCCGATGACCATATTGTCTGGTATTTCCGAATTCATCCCCACCACCGTTAAAAGCCCCGTGTATATCTTAGGATTTAATTTACTCCCTGCATCTTCTCCTACTCCTATTTTCACGTTGTTCCCTACTTTCACGTTCTCAGCGATTATCACGTTCTCCAAATAGCAATTCTCTCCAATTTCTGTTTTGGTCATAATCACGGAGTTTCTAACAGTCGTACCCTTCCCTATTTTTACACCTTGAAAGATCACGGAATTCGAAACTTCCCCGTAAATCTCTGCTCCTTCACTTATAAGCGCGGTAATAGTCTTTGCCTCCGAAGATACATACGCCGGGGGCATTTCCTCAGAATGAGTGAAAAATTTCCAGTTGGGGTCGTAGAGGTTGAAAGGAGGAATCGGAAGAAGAAGTTCCAAATTTGTCTCCCAATAAGATCTAAGAGTCCCAACATCTCGCCAATAACCATCGAATCTGAACGCATAGAGAGAACCCTTGTTCTCCTTCAGAATTCTGGGAATCACATCTTTTCCAAAGTCATGAGAACTAGTTGAATCGGTATCATCCTCGATAAGTACCTCTTTTAAAAACTCGTAGTTGAAGACATAGATTCCCAGCGAAGCCAAGTTTGAGCGTGGTTTTGCTGGTTTCTCTTCAAAGTCTACGATTCTTCCCTCAACATCTGTTATCATTATTCCAAATCTACTAGCTTCCTCTAGCGGTACTTCCATGCAAGCTATCGTGCCGTCTGCTCCCTTTGAAAGATGGTAATCTATAAGATCATTATAGTTCATAGCATACACATGATCACCAGAAAGCACCAAAACCAGTTCTGCATTGTTTTCCTCCAAGAACTCCAAATTCTGATAAACAGCATTTGCTGTTCCTTTATACCAATCAGACTCATTTCTTCCAACGTAAGGTGGTAAAATTTCAACACCACCATCCTTTCTATCCAAGTCCCAGGGTCTTCCGATTCCAATATGTTTGGCTAAAACATGAGGTCTGTATTGAGTGAGAACTCCCACTCTGTATATACCCGAATTTACACAGTTGCTAAGCGTGAAATCTATAAGCCTGTATTTACCTCCGAATGGTACAGCAGGTTTTGCTATTTTTTCGGTGAGAACTCCCAACCGCGTTCCTTGCCCCCCCGCCAATATCATAGCCACCACGTTCCCCACAGAACATCACCTCACAAAACAGCTCTTTTTTCGAAAACGGGAATTTGTCTATCACCTTCGATGATCCTACCCTCTCGAATGATGCAATTCTTGTCAACAATAACATTTCTCAAAACAGCCCCTTCTTCTACAACTGTATTTTCCATAATGATCGAATTTTCAACCACCGCTCCCACTTTTATTCTGACGTTCCTAAAGATCACTGAATTTTTCACAGTGCCAGAAATGATACTTCCATCGGCGATCAACGAATTCTCGACAGTCGTGGTCGATGTAAATTTTGGAGGAGGTAGATCCTTCAGTTTCGTATAAACTTTACCGTTTCTATAGAAAAGTTCATCACGAATATCCTTTTTTAAGATATCCATATTTATTCTGTAATACTCATGAATCCCTTTCTTCACGTTACGCCAGTATCCATCGAATCTATATGCAAACACCTTCAGCCTATCTAGATTGGGAATGATTACGTCCAGCAAAAGATCGTATTTCCCCTGTGGCACAGTTGCATAGAGCAATTCTTTGAGTAACTCTTTGTTCATAAAATAAACACCCAGAAACGCCACATTCCCTTTTGGATGTGAGGGCTTCTCTTCTATTTCAATTACTCTCATGTCTTGATCAATCTGAACGATACCATACTCTCTTAAATTGTATGTTTCATCGAGTTCTTTAACAAGTAATGTAACATCTGCATTCTTCCTAAGATGATAATTGAACATATCTCGGTAGATCATTTTGTATATATGATCACCAGAACCTATGAGAACGTGATCTTCTTCACCCCTTCTCAAAATGGTCATGTTTTGAAAAATGGCGTCGGCTGTTCCTCTATACCACACTTCTTTATTGGGACCCACATACGGTTGAAGAATGAAAAGCCCTCCACTCTTTCGGTCCAGATCCCACTCCTTACCCGATCCTAGGTGATCCATCAAGCTCCTAGGATTGTATTGAGTTAGAATACCAACTTTCTTGATACCTGAGTTCACCATGTTGCTCAACGTGAAATCTATGGCGCGATATTTGCCGAACACAGGAACAGCAGCGCTAGCTCTCACTTTTGTTAAAGGCCAAAGTTTATCACTCTTTCCGCCGGCAAGTATCAAACCTAATACCCTCACGTTTTTTCACCCCTCTCGTCCTCACAATGATTCTATCACCCCCATTGACCTTCTATAAAACCATTTGAAAATTTTTTCAAAATGCCGATTACAGTGTTGGTAGTGGCGTCTGGATAATTTCTCACAACAAGATACACATCCTCACCCACACTTCTCATTGCAGAAAGAAATCCTGCCACTCTGAATACGTGTCCCACCATTTCTGGATAGATCAACGAATTTCTGAAGGAAGGCGCTTCCATCCTTTCGACCTTACGCCCTGGTACATCCAGCATTTCTTTAAAATCCACTTTGTAACGTTTAGAGAAGAGTTCCAGCATAGAACACGAAAGAGCAAAGAGAACCTTTGGGTGCTCTGGAAAGTATTCCTCGAGCTTTTCAAACAAACCAAATATCTGTGATGATCTTGCTTTTTTCAATATGCCCTCGTATTCTTCCAATACTGCCACAAAAATCTTGTAATTTTCTCCCAACGATCTTTCTGGGACAATCGAAGATATCCCTTTGGTGTCTTCCTCCATCAGTTCTACCTTCACGATTTCTCTATCTTCCCATTTTTCCAAGTGATAAGTTAACACCATATGCCTCACCTCCTCTATGGAAAAGACTTAAATAAAGTGTTAGAATTCCTTCAGGGGTGGTTCAAATATGACCATAGCAACGATCGCCTCGAGTTTAAAAGATCTTATTCTGAAAGTAAACTCTCCCTTGAACTTGGAGATATCGGGTATTTCCAATCACACTTCCAAAGTCAAAAAAGGAGATCTGTTCATCTGTAGAAAAGGTGAAAAATTCGATTCTCACGAGATAATACCTGAAGTGATAGAAAAAGGCGCGATTGCTGTTGCTATCGAACGCGAAATCGATGTGAATATACCTTACATTTTAGTTTACGACTCAAAATACTTCGAAGCAAAGCTAGCAAGTCTTTTCTTTGGAGATCCTTGGAAAGAAACACTAACCTTGGGTGTCACAGGGACCAACGGAAAAACCACTACAACACTTATGATATACCACATGCTCTCTTCCCTGGGAGTAAAAGGCAGTGTCCTTACTACAGCTGTAAAGAACATCCTCGGCAAGACATACTACGATGACATGACCACCCCTGATGCCATAAGTATCCTTTCAGCCATGAAAGAAAGCAAAGATAAAGGAGGAGAATTTTTCGCTTTAGAGGTTTCTTCTCATGCCCTCGATCAAAAAAGAGTTGAAGGCGTAAAATTCGATGTGGGAATTTTTACAAACATTTCACGAGACCACTTAGATTATCATGGAACGTTTGAGAACTATCTCAAAGCTAAACTTCACTTGTTCGATCTTCTCAAAGAAGATGGATTTGCTGTTCTACACGAGTCTGTTTCCGAGGCTTTTCAAAAGAAAGTGAGAAAAGTGGTATTTGGAACTTCGAGAAACTGCGATTACAGAATCGGAAATATTGAAGTGAACTGGGAAGGAACTTCTTTCATTTTAGAGACACCGGATGGACTTTTGAAAGGTTTCACAAGAGCTATAGGGGACTTCAATGCTTACAATGCCGCCGCAGCTATAGCTGCTCTTCATCAGTTAGGATTTGATGCGAAAGATCTTGTTGAAACTCTCGAAAGTTTCACAGGTGTTGAGGGAAGATTCGAAGTAGTCAAAGTGGGCAAAAAGATAGGAATCAACGTTATAGTAGATTTTGCACACTCTCCAGATGCGTTGGAAAAACTCCTCAAAAACGCTAGAAAGATTTCTCACGGGAGGATTATTCTAGTCTTTGGTGCGGGCGGCAACAGTGATAGAGGAAAACGTCCTATGATGTCCAAGATAGCCTCTAAACTCGCTGACGTGGTGATCCTCACAACAGACGATCCAAGAGGAGAAGATCCAGAACAAATAATGGAGGACCTGATAAGAGGAATTGATAAGCACAAACCTTATTTGGTATTGTTCGACAGAAGAGAAGCAATAGAAACAGCTCTCACCATAGCCAACAGAGGAGATTGTGTGATCGTGGCAGGACGGGGTCATGAAAGGTACCAGATAATAAGCGATGATAAAAAGATTCCGTTCAAAGACAAAGAAGTAATCGAAGAAATTGTGAAAGGAAAACTGAAGGGGAGGAAATACGCTCAATGAAGGAATTGATAGGAAAAAGATTTGTCCTGAATTCCAAAGAAGTGAAAGAAGGAGATGTCTTTGTTGCTGTGAAAGGTAAAAAATTCGATGGTCACGATTTCATAAGCGAAGCCATCGAAAATGGGGCCTATGCGGTGATCTCAGAAAAGCCAATCCGATCCGACAGAGTCATACTCGTAGATAATGTTGTTGAAACTCTGGCAGAACTCGCTCAAGAGAAACTAGATCAATATCCCAACAAAACAATAGTGGGAATAACTGGTTCCAACGGTAAAACAACGACCAAGGAATTTCTTTTTCATCTTTTGAAAGAGAAGAGAAAAGTATTCAAAACACCAGGAAACATGAACACAGAATATGGAGTACCCTTGGCCATTTTGAACGAGTACAATGGGGAAGAAGTTTTGATATTGGAGATGGCCGCAAACAAAAAAGGTGATATCGCTCATCTTTGTAAAATAGCACCCCCTGATGTTCCCGTTCTTTTAAACGTAGGAAGTGCCCATTTAGAATTCTTTGGAAATAGAGAAAACATCATGGAAACAAAACTTGAAATAGTAAGGTACTCAAAGGAAGATGCTGTCGCTGTTACTCTGTTCGACGATCACGAATTGAAGGAAAGAGTGTCTTCTTATAGAAAAGCTTTATTCTTTGGTACCAACGGTGGTGATGTCATTCTGAAAGATTGGTGGTATCACGAAAAATCAACGATTGCGGAGTACGAAGCTTTTGATTCTCTGTTTACAATAAAACTACCTGGATATTGGAACAGAGGTCAACTACTCAATTTGGCAGCCTCTCTTTGCGTATTAGAACTGCTGAACGATGATGTGAGTATATTGGATCTTACAACCCTGAAACCCGTGACGGGAAGATTCAATGTAAGAGAAATACAAGGTATATGGATTATTGATGATACCTACAACGCGAGTCTTGAATCCTTCCAAATAGCAATAGAATCTCTTCTAAAATTTTCAGGAAACAAATTTGCGGTTGTAGGTTCAATGAAAGAATTAGGAGAAAAGTCAAAAGAACTACACGAAGAACTCGGAAAGTTGTTGGATCATTTGAACGGCGTTTACGTGTTCCTCACAGAACCTGAAGCAAAGTGGATAAAGACGAAAAAGAAAATCCTTGAAACGGAGAATCCAGATGAGATAGCCAGTGATCTTGTTACCAGAGTGAAAAAGGGAGATGTGGTACTTTTTAAGGCATCCAGAGCTGTGGGAATCGAGAAAGTGTTGAGCTCCTTTGAAAGGGAGCTGGGGAATTTATGATAGCAGCAATCTTTCTGATGAATCTCCTTCTATATCCTCTTCTGATAAAACTGCTCGAAAGAAGAAAGATAGGACAGCACATAAGAAAAGAAGGACCAGATCTTCATGGATATAAAGAAGGGACCCCCACTATGGGTGGAATACTCTTTGTTTTGGTCGCTTTTCTGAGCGGTTTATTAACTAAAAACAGTTGGATAAATCTATTTGGAATGATGTGTTTCTTCTTTATAGGTTTTCTGGACGATATCCTCAGCGTTGTAAAAAGAAATTCCACAGGTTTGAAAGCTTTACAGAAAGCGCTTCTTCAGATTCTCGTTGCCTCCCTTTTGATCTATCTAGTGAATCCTGAAACAAAGATTGATCTATTCGGTATAGAAGTTGAGTTGGGTGCTTGGTATTATCTTCTAGCTTTGATAGTGATCGTAGGAAGCTCGAATGCAATGAATTTGACAGATGGACTGGATGGGCTCGCAGGATGGATCTTTGTCAGCGGAAGTGTTCCATACTGGTTTTTTCTCAAAGAAAGAGGATACTCTGAGGATATTCTGATCACTCTCTGTGCTGGTGTTCTTGCATTTCTCGTTTTCAATTCCAAACCTGCTAGGATTTTCATGGGTGATACGGGTTCTATCACTCTCGGAGGAATTGTAGGACTTATTTCTGTTCTCACAAAAACAGAATTCTATCTTCTTCTTTTCTTCTCTATTCCGGTCGTTGAAACTCTGAGCGTTATCCTCCAAGTTGGATCGTACAAGATATTCAAAAGAAGAGTGTTCAAAATGTCTCCTCTTCACCATCATTTTGAGATCTTGGGGTGGAAAGAAGAAAAAATCGTTTCTGTTTTTACTGCTTTCAATCTAATATTCTCTTTGATAGCTTTGGAGATTTTCGGGGTGATAAGATGAAGATTGGATTCCTGGGATTCGGAAAGAGTAACAGAGCCTTGTTAGAGTATATGTTGAAGAAAAGAAACAATAGTTTTTTTGTAAGCGAGGCAAAAGAGCTCGATAACGAAACGAAAGAGTATCTCAGGAGGCGCGGCGTCGAGTTCGAAGATGGAGGGCATACCGAAAAACTGCTCGAGTGCGATATTGTCTATATCAGCCCTGGCGTAAAGCCAGTAGTTGACATTGTGAGAGATTTACACTCTAGGGGAGTAAAGATATCAACAGAGTTACAGTTTTTTCTAAGCAGTGTAGATCAAAAAAAAGTGATAGGAATTACGGGAACGAACGGAAAAAGCACCTCAGTTGCCTTAACACACCATGCCCTTTCGAAGCGTGGTTTGAAAGTATTTCTCGGAGGCAACTTTGGAATACCAGCTGTGGAAGCTTTAGAAGAGGACTACGATTACTATGTTTTGGAGATGAGTAGTTTTCAACTCTTTTGGTCCGAAAATCCACGAGTTTCCAAATTTCTTCTTTTGAACGTGTCTGAGGATCATTTAGACTGGCATTCATCCTTCAAGGAGTATCTTTCCTCAAAACTGAAACCAGCGTTTTTTCAAGAAAGTGAGGATCTATTCGTTTACAACAAACAAATCGAATCTCTTGAAGATCTTTCACGTGTGAAATCAAAGAAAATTCCATTCTGGACACAAGAGAATTTCATAACCGAAAAAGAGATCGTCATTCAAGGAGAGATCCATTCTGTCCCTGAAAACTATCCACATCAAATGAGAGAAAACATTCTCGCAACTGCTGTTTTGTACAAGGAAATGTTCGATGAAATAGATTCGTTTTTGGAATCTCTCAAGGATTTTCGACCTCTACCCCACAGGATGGAATATCTCGGAAAGTTGAAGGGAAGGCATTTCTACAACGATTCGAAGGCAACGTCCACTCATGCTGTTTTGGGAGCTCTTTCCAATTTCAACGAGGTTGTCTTGATAATGTGCGGTATTGGGAAGAAGGAGAACTATTCTCTTTTCATGGAAAAAGTAAAGAACAAATTGAAATACTTGATAACGTTTGGAGATATTTCGAAAGATCTCGAACCATTTTTGGAAAATGTTCCACATAGCGTGGTGAAAGATTTAGAAGAAGCCTTCGAAATGGCATTGAATGTTTCCAAGGAAGGTGATGTGATTCTCTTCAGTCCAGGTGGTGCAAGTTTCGATATGTACGAGAATTACGCAAAAAGAGGAGAACATTTCAGAGAGATTTTCAAAAAGTGGAAAGAAAGGGAGGATGGATTTTGAACGAAAAATCTCTCGCTTTTTTCGTTATCATCCTGCTGTGCGTTGGTTTTATGGCTCTCAGTAGTTTCGAGGTGGTACAGGATTACATAAAACCTTCTAACAACTCTTCAGTTGTCCTCAATCACCTCATAAAGTTGATGTTTGCTATCGTTTTCTTCATCGTGTTCCTTTACACAGATTATAGGCTTCTTTTTTCGAAACATATAATAGCGGGAGGATACATTCTATCCATAGCGCTTTTGATCGCTGTCTTCTTCTTTCCGGAAACGGAAACAGGTGCTCACAGATGGATAGATCTTGGAGTTTTCTCTTTCCAACCTTCCGAGGTCGTCAAAATATATGTGATACTGTTCTTGTCATGGTACGTTGAAAAAAACCAACTTTTTATGAAACGATTTTTCAGAGGATTCTTGAAACCGATACTTCTCATTTCACCATTTCTTATTCTTATTCTCTTGGAACCAGATTTCAGTACCTTCGTTTTAATCTTTCTTCTCGTAATCCTCACATTGTACGTTGCCGAAACAAGGGGAGTATATGTTCTAAGTCTGTTCATGATTATCTTGATTTTCTTCACTTATGCGTACGAATCGGGTTCTTTAGACAAAATACTGAAGGGCTATCAGATCGAGAGACTTGTCTCTTACCTGAAAGGAAACGTTTCGGAGCAGGTAATGAAGGCAGTAGACGCAGTAAGAAGCGGTGGTATCGCAGGGAAAGGGTTGATGTTGGGTGAAGAGAAGCTTTTCGTACCGGTCGTGACCAGTGATTTTGTTCTAGCAATTGTTGGAGAAGAGCTCGGTTTTATCGGTTTGGGAGTGGTCCTCTTTTCATTTTATGGTTTGGTACACAGCCTTGTAAAGGTCGTCTCAAAAATGCAACCCATTCCGGCCGTCAAAACCTTCATAGCAGGTTTCGCGATTTTTATCATGTTGCAAGTGATGGTAAACGTCGGAGTAATCTCAGGGATACTCCCAGTAACTGGAGTTACACTGCCGTTAGTAAGTTATGGAGGAAGTTCCCTTCTTTCTACCATGATAGGGTTTGGAATAGTTGGAAATATGATACTGGAGAGTGGAAGGGAATGATTCGAATCGCTGCCGCAGGTGGGGGGACCGGTGGACACCTCTATCCTCTACTCGCCATTCTCGAAACGCTCTCAAGAATGGTGGAAACAAAAATCTTGTTCTTCGCGGTAAAAGGAAAAATAGATGAAAGAGTTGTAAAAAAAGAACATCCAGAATACGAAACGATATCACTCAACATTCGGGGTCTTTTAAGACCTCTTTATCATCCAAAGAACATCTGGAGAACTGCAAAGTTGATGGATGCGATACTGAAAGTCAGAAAAAAATTGAAGGAGTTCAAACCTGATGTAGTGATACTTACGGGAGGATACATCTCTGGTGTTGTGGGCCTCGCTGCAAAGAGCATGAAAACCTCAATATACGTACACGAGCAGAACGTTGTTCCTGGTCTTGCAGTAAAGACAGTCGCCAAATACGCAAGGAAGATCTTTGTTTCCTTCGAAAAAACTCGAAGTCTATTAGGAGAATGGAAGAATAAAACCCTAGTCACGGGCTGTCCTGTACGAGAACCAGACAACAACGAAGCAGTTCCTTTGAAAGATTTCATTCTCGTCCTCGGAGGGAGCCTGGGAAGTGATAAAATAAACCAACTAATGGAAGAAGTTTATCGCAAGCTTCCCCACATGTTTTTCGTACACTCAACAGGATCTGAAGAATGGTCTAAAAAACTTTCTAAATTTTCGAATGTTGCTGCGTACAGCTACATAGAAAACATGTCGGCGTTTTGGAAAAGAGCTGCTATGTCCATATCTAGAGCGGGAGCAAGCACCATAGGAGAAATGCTGTACTACGGCGTTCCAGGTATTCTCATACCTTGGGAAGATTCAGCAGAATCTCACCAGCTCGAAAATGCCCTCGAAGCAGAAAGATTGGGATACGCTGTTGTTATAAGAGAGAAGGAAGTGAATGCTCAGAAAATAGTTGAGGCTATTGATAAAGTCATAAAAAAAGGTAAAATAAAGAAGATGAAAGAAAATCCTGCTTTAATCATATCGAAAGAAATATTGGGGGAGATACGGTGAAGCTTCATTTTGTTGGTATTGGTGGAATTGGTATGAGTGCGCTTGCTTTGCATGAGTTCTTAAGAGGAGAAAAAATTTATGGTTCTAACATAGAAGAAACAGAAAGAACTACTTATCTAAAAAAGTTAGGAATTCCTATCTTTATACCACATTCCGATGAGAACTGGTTCGACCCAGACGTTGTGATAAAAACCCCCGCTGTCCGAGAAGACAATCCAGAGATAGTTCGTGCCAAGAAAGAAAAAGTACCTGTTGAAAACAGACTTTCTTATTTTAAATTGATTCTTGAACGCGAAAATAAAAAAGAATTCGCAGTCACAGGGACCGATGGAAAAACTACGACAACCGCTATGATCGCGTATGTTTTGGACTATCTGAATGAGTCTCCCACCGTTTTTCTTGGAGGCTTAATGAACACCTTGGAACACGGAAATTACCAACGGGGTAACGGTCCTGTGGTGTACGAACTCGATGAGAGTGAGGAAACTTTTTCAAAGTTTTCTCCGAGCTATTTAATCATAACCAATGCAAGAGGAGATCACCTTGAGAACTATGGGCATTCCATTTTGAGATACAAAAAGGCATTCGAGAAAATAAGTAGTCAATCAGAATTGGTAATCACCTTTGCAGAAGACGAACTCACTTCTCATTTGGGGAATGTAACATTCGGTGTTAGAAAAGGAATGTACACTTTGGAGATGAGAAGCGCTTCTCGTTCCGAACAACGAGCAATCGTTGAAAAGAAAGGGAAAAGGTTCCTCGAGTTGAAACTCAAGGTGCCAGGTTTCCACAACATTTTGAATGCTTTGGCGGTTGTGGCACTTTTTGATACTCTTGGATACGATCTGAGCAAAGTACAAGAAGCGTTGGAAAAATTCCCAGGAGTGTACAGAAGGTTCTCAATATCTTTCCATGATCCTGAGAAAAATGTGTACGTTATAGACGATTATGCCCACACCCCAGAGGAGATAAAGAACCTGCTGAGAACGGCAAAAGAAATTTTTGAAAATGAAAGAATTGTGGTTGTTTTCCAACCTCACCGTTACTCCCGTCTCGAAAGAGAAGACGGCAATTTTGCAAAAGCCCTTCAGTTGGCAGACGAGATCATCGTAACAGAAGTGTACGATGCCTTCGAAGAGAGAAAGAACGGCATTTCTGGTAAAATCGTATGGGAGTCATTGAAATCTTTGGGGAAAGAAACAACATTTATTGAGGATCTCTCGAATTTAGAAAAAACTATCCCCATAAAAGACAATACTGTCTTTCTTTTTGTTGGTGCTGGGGATATCGTGTACTTTTCGAAGAAATTCATAGAATCGTATCAGATCTCCAAGAGTTCGCCTTCGCGAGTTTCAGGATCAAAGAGGTAGACTGTGCTCCTGCCGGAAAGATAACCACATGCCTCGCCGGGGTTGATTATCAGAGTCTTTCCCACTTTTTTTACATCTACTTCGTGTGTATGACCATACATCACAAGATCGAACTCTTGAGAGCGAGCAATCGTGTCAACTAGAACGGGTTCATGCATCATCACGATCTTCAGCCCCGAAACTTCCAAAGAAAATGGTGGTTTTTTTATGCGATCGTTGGATCTTTTGTTCAACAACAGAATTTCCCCGTCGTTGTTTCCAAAAACACCATAAAAATCCACTCCATCTTTCAACAGATTACCCAACACGAACGGTGCGACAAAATCACCACAATGGAAAATTTTCTCAATCTTCTTCTCAACCACTAACTCTCCAACTCTTTTTAAAACCTGCATGTTATCATGAGTATCGCTGAGAATCAACCACATGACACGTCACCTCCAAAGATGATCTGTTGTCAAAATGATAGCAGTTGAGACAACCGTTGAAAAAGTGATGAGCCCACTCGCCAATTCAGCGTCGTAACCCTTTTCGATAGAGTAGACGAGTGTCATGATGGCAGAAGGAAGAAGCGGTGCTAAGAAGAGATTCATTTCTTCAAAAGAAGAAAGGGAAAACAGTTTCACAACAGTAATAGATATAAAAAAGGCTAGAACATATTTTGTAGCTTCCGCAATCGCAATCAAAGAAAATTTCTCGAAAACAGATTTAAAGTTCAAATAGTAACCAACCAAGAAAAAAACCAAAAAGGCATTGGCGTTTTTTACCATTTCAGCAAAGTTGAGCATCATCATTGGTAGAGTAACGTTCAGAAGGTTAAGCAACAAGCTTAATAACAAGACCACAAAAGGAGGAAATTTGAAAACTTTTAAAATTCCCTTGAAACCCGTTCTTTCTGCTATTGCTTTCCCCACTCCAAATATGAAAAAAGAATTCCCTAGATCAAAAAGAGCGTAATTGACAACAGATTCAGGCCCCCATAAACTTTCTGCGAGAGGGTACATAAAAAGACCCGTGTTGAAACCCACAAATGAAAGAAGGATGGGGATTCTTATCCTAGGATCTTTCAATTTGGAAAAGAGCAAAAAGCCAAAGGATATCAGTACAGCGTTACTCAGTAAGCCAGCTACAGTAAAGGCAAATTTAGAGAAATGAAAATGTGAGGTGGTTAAACTGTAAAAAATGGCCGCAGGTAAAGTGAAATTCACAACGAGCTTTGATAAAATCCTGCCGGTGTCTGCTTCAAAGAATCCTTTCGTCAAATATCCTATCATTATTACGATGGTAAATTCCACTAATTGCACCCCTGGTACTATTTTATCAAAGAGATGGGCGCCTTTTTGGCGCCCTCTCTTACCATTTTTTAACACCAAGTTTTCTTTTCACAGTTTTCTTCTTGAACTCACATACTCCCACCGGACATTTATCAGCACCGATATGTGCTTTGAATTCATCTTCGAAGTTGTTGACTATAGAAAGCAGCGGAACAGGTATACTCTGACCCAACCCGCAGAACGAAGTCTCTCCTGCATTCCGCGCTATTTCTCTCAGAAGATCCAAATCACCTTTTCTGCCCTCTCCTCTGCTTATTCTTTCCAATATTTGAACAGCCATTCGAGTACCCTCCCGACAAGGAGTACATTTTCCACACGATTCGTGTTCGAAAAACCTCATAACTGTCAGAGCAAGATCTACCGCACAATGAGTCTCATCTGCAACCAGTATCACTCCGGAACCGAGAGAAACGCCGTTCTTCATATACGAATCGAAATCTAAGGGTACATCAAGTTTGTCAGAGCCTATAAACGTCCCAGCACTGCCTCCTGTTTGTACTATTTTCAATTTCTTTCCGCCTTCTACTCCTCCACCAAATTTAAAAACCAAATCTCTTACGGTAACACCCATGGGAACTTCCACAATTCCCTTTCTTACAACGTTTCCGACGAGAGAAAACACTTTCGTTCCTGGAGAAGACTCGGTTCCAAACTGTCTGAACCAATCGGCCCCGTTCAATAGAATTCTTGGAACATTTACAAAAGTTTCAACGTTGTTCACAACGGTGGGTTTCCCAAACAGACCAAAAGTTGGTGGATAAGGTGGTTTGAGTCTTGGACGTGCAGGTTTACCTTCTATGGATTCTATGAGAGCTGTTTCCTCCCCTGCCACATAAGCACCTGCTCCAAGTCTGATTTTCAGGTCGAAATTGAAACCACTTCCGAGGATATTATTCCCCAAGAAACCGTATTCGTAAGCTTGATCTATTGCCTTTCTTAAAATCTCGATAGAACTGTAATACTCCCCTCTTATATAAATGTATCCCTTTGTAGCACCGACGGCGTAACCCGCTATGATCATACCTTCTATTAGAGAGTGAGGATCTCCTTCCATGATGAGTCTATCTTTGAAAGTACCCGGTTCTCCCTCATCGGCGTTGCACAACACGTATTTTTGATCGGCAGAAGCCTTGTAAGTGAATTCCCATTTCAAACCTGTTGGGAAGCCAGCACCACCTCTTCCTCTGAGCCCACTTCGTTTTATTTCTTCAATCACTTCCTCTGGTTTCATTTGAAGAGCTTTAGCCAACGCAAAGTATCCATCTCTAGCAATGTATTCTTCTATACGTGTAGGATCTATCTCTCCCACATTTTTCAGGACAATACGGGTTTCCTGGGCTACCTTTTCCACTTCCACAGATCTTTTTATTTTATACCCTGGAACCTCGAGTTCGAGTACTCTTCTTCCTTTTAACACATGCTCTTCAAACACTTTTTTCACATCAGCCTCACTTTTCACAACGTAAAAGACGCCATCTGGAAGGATGGAGATAATAACACCTTCAGGATAAGTCCCCATGCTTCCTGTTTCAAGAACATCGACAGTATCTGACAGATTGTACTCCTTCACAAGATCTCTGAGATAGTTGAGAAAATGACGGGCTCCCAGAAGTACACTGTTGGAATCTACTGACACCAACACAGTGATTGGCTTCATTTCACATCACCTCTCAATTTATCAACGAGCTCCTTCACCTTTTCTGGAGTCATGTTTCCGTAATACTCGTCATTTACCATAATGACAGGAGCTACACCACACAACCCCAAACAACTTGTCATCTCAAGTGTGAACATACCATCGGAGGTAGTCTGGCCAAAGTCTATTTTCAACGTCTCTTTAAGTGCTTTGACAACTTCTCTACCACCTTCTACGTGACAAGGTAAACTTTCACAAACTCTTATCACGTATCTACCTTTTGGTTTTGTTGAAAACATGGTGTAAAAGGTGAGAACCTCGTAGATCTTAGAAAGAGGAACATTGAGTTCTTCTGAAAGAATTTCAGCTGCTTCAGGCGGAATAAAATTTTTGAAACGTTTCTGTATCTCATGTAGAGTATTTATCAATATATCCCTCTCTTCCGCCGATTCACGAGCTTTTCGAACGATTTCAACGATTACGTCCCGCATGCGTCCTCCCCCTTTGTCAAAAATTTCACAATTATTCATAGAAAATTATACCACCTTTCTTACGAAATTCAGAAAAGGTTTTTTATCCAGTCAAAAAGTGGTATCAACACAAGAGAGGGCAACAAATTTCCAACCTTGATTTCTCTGAGTTTTAGAATCCTTATAGCAAGACCTAGAATCATTACCCCGCCGGTTCCAACGAAATCTGCGATAAACATCTCATCCATGAGAAAAGTGAGCTCTTTTGCAAAAAGAACGAGCAATCCTTGAACAAAAAAAACAGAAAGCGAGGAAAGAAATACACCCGTTCCGAGAGTCGCCGTGAGTACGGTCGCAGACACGGTATCGAGTGCAGTTTTTATGAGTATCAATTCTGCGTTTCCAGTGAGTCCTATATTCAAAGACCCCACGATGGTCATAGGTCCAACGAGGAACAAAAGAGAAGATGTAAGAAAACTCTCAGCGAATCCTTGTGAATCTCTGAACTTTCTGCCAACACTTTCTATCCTATCCTCTATTTTCAAAAATTCACCGAGTACTCCACCAACTACAAGAGAAAGCAATATCAGCAGGAAATCGTTCCCTTGAGTCACCATCCTGATACCTATTCCCAGTGTGGTAAGGCCAATCACCGTGAACAAGATCTCGTGAAATCTCTGAGGAATCTTTCTTTTGAAAACAAAACCTATGAATGCACCAAGCAGCACTCCCATCGCGTTCAAGATTACTGCGTAGTGAAACACTGTTCGAACCTCCTGCTTTGAGCAAATATGCCAAAGAGCCCACCAGTGTGTACGAACAAAACTCTCTTACCGGAAAATTTGAACATATCCAGCATACCTCTGAACGCCTTTGCGGTGTACACCGGATCAAGAAGTATCGCTTCCTTAGAGGCCATTTCTTTTATGATCTGTACATCCTCTTCAGCAGGAATAGCGTAACCTGGGCCTCTGTAAGAATCCAAAATCTCGAAAGAGGAACTCTTCGTTTTCAAATCCAAATCTTCCATGTCCGCGAGTATCTTGCTCACCTTTTCAGCGAAATAACTTGCGTTTTTCGTGGTTACATTCACTCCAATTACTGGAACATTGTATCCTAAAAAAGTGAGACCAGCTGAAATTCCAGCGATTGTTCCTCCGCTGCCAACCGCACAAACCACGGCATCTAGAGATTCTATGTCGATTTGCTTCTCAAGTTCCATTACCATCCCAAAATATCCAAGAGCACCAAGTGCGTTAGAACCCCCTTCAGGAATCACGTATACTTTCTCACCTTTCTTCTCTCTTTCTCTCTTGTGAATCAAAAATATACGTTCTATATCCTCGTATTCTTCTTCCGAAACTTCTACAAATTCTGCACCAAGAAGGAAATCCAAAAGAAGATTGCCGTTTAAATTCTTTTCACCTTTTCTGAGAAACAACACAGCTTTAAGACCAAGTTTCCGCGCAACGTAAGCTGTTGCCCTTGCATGGTTAGATTGGAGCCCACCACAAGTAAAAACTATGGTGGCGCCTTTTTTCATGGCATCTCCCATAAGATACTCCAGTTTTCTTATTTTGTTTCCAGATCCAACGAGCTCGGTGAGGTCGTCTCTTTTGACGTATATCTCAAATCCGTATTCTTTTGATGTCTTCTTTAAAAATTGAATAGGAGTGGGTTTGAAGGCGAGTTCCAGTTTCATAGTCTTCCCCCCTTGTTTTGTTTGTTAGAATTCTATCATGAGGTGGTGAAAAAATGATCGGAGAAAAGATTGTCTCCTTTGAAACAATAAATTCCACAAATCGCTTTTTAATGGAAAATCATACCAATTATCCAGACGGCACAGTCGTTGTTGCCTTGAAGCAAACGTCGGGCTACGGTAGGAACAAGAGAATTTGGTATTCTCCAAAAGGCGGATTGTGGTTTTCTGTTCTTTTCAAACCCAGAAAACAGATTGAGCCGTCCTTTTACACAAGACTTTTCTCAGTGAGTGTTGTGAGAACTTTAGAAAAATTTAAGATTCACGTGAACATAAAGTGGCCTAACGACATCTATCTATACGGGAGAAAGCTGGCAGGGGTTCTCTCGGAAGGTATTTTCGAAGGAAAAAAACCTGTGGCCATAGTGGTTGGTGTTGGTATCAACGTGAACAACGACATACCAGAAGAACTGAAAACACAAGCAATCAGCCTGAAAGAAATAATGAACAAAGAATTCTCTCTGATGAAGTTGTTAGAAATGATCCTTAAAAATGCCCGAATACTTCTCAGAAAGTATACCAAGAAAAAAGAAGCTTTAACACGCATCTGGAAGAGATACCTGATTCAGAAAGAGGGAGATATTCTGCACCTCCGAGAAGGGGGACAAGAAAAACTGGGGAGAATCGTGAAGATAACATCAGATTACCTTTTGATTGAGATAGATGGAGAAATCAAGAAAATCTATTCAATCTTTCCTCACTGAGGATCTCATATCCACCGTTCCCAACAACTCTCATCAGAATCTTTTTTGTGGGAAGGAAGACTTCTACCAAGTCTCCATCTTTTACTTCGTAGGACGCTTTTGCCGGTCTGCCGTTTACAAGAACCCTTTGACCTTTTAACAACTTCTGTGCCACTGTTCTTCGTTTCACAACGGAGATTTTCAAAAACACATCTAACCTCATCATTGACACACTCCTTTTATGAGTTCATCATCGCTCATCGAGAATGGATTTTTTCCTTCCAAAATCAGTCTTTTCATCACCTTCAGCTTGGCGGTGAAGTAAGATGAATCGAATTCCCTGATGAATTTCTCCTTCGTTCCATCAAAAATCTTCTTTCCTTCCTTTAGAAAAACCACACGATCCACATGGTCTATCACGGTCTCAATGTCGTGAGATATCAATACGACAGTTTTACCGGTATTTCTCCACCGTTCCAAGATCTTTAAAAGGTCTCTCTTCCCCTCTCGATCTAACCCAACCAAAGGTTCATCAAGGATCAAGACGTCTGGTTCGTGAACAATTACAGAAGCAATTGCTACCCTTCTTTTTTCCCCTCCAGATAGGAAAAAAGGTACTCTATATTTGTAGATCTCAAAATCCAAACCCACGAATTCCATAGCTTTTTTCACAAGACGAACTGGATCTTCTTCCGGATAAAAGTTCTTCACAGCAAAAGCAACTTCGTCGAAAACGCTTTCTGCAAAAAACTGATCCTCTGGATATTGAAACGCGATCCCAATCTGTTTTCTCACTTCGTATCCTTTCCTTCGTTCTCCATCGTAAAGCACTTGACCGGCAGTCGGTTCGATCAAACCTGCTATAATTTGAAGAAGAGTAGACTTCCCCGAGCCAGTATTTCCAGCAACGAGGACGCATTCACCTTCTTCAATAACGAGGTTGATTTCTTTGAGCGCCACCCTTTCCAGGGGGGTTCCTTGGTAGAAAATATGTGAAACTCCAACAACTTCGATCTTCATACTGAGAATTATAGCATTTTCATCCTAAACCATCCCTGTTTTCCAGGCACTTGTCAACGATCACTGTGGTAAAATTTAACAAGAGGTGAACAAGATTATGAATTTCCTTGAATCGATAAAGTCTCTATGGAAAAAAACATTGAATACCTGGAATTCCCTGTCTCGAGAGAGAAAATTCCTCGTCGGAGGAATAATGATTGCCATTATTGTCTCTATCGTTCTCTTCTTAATCGTAGCAACCACTCCTCACTATAGACTTCTTGTCGCCGGTCTGAGCGAAGAAGAAGCAGGAACGGTTATCCAAAAATTAGAAGAGATGAACGTTCCCTACAAAGTTACAGCGGGTGGAGATATCTATGTTCCCGACAAATACAACGTGTACGAACTAAGGATGAAACTCGCTTCCGAAGGGACGTTGGGAAGTTCTAGGAAAGGGTTTTCTATACTCAATGAAAATTCTTTCGGTGCCACAAGTTTCGACAAACAAGTGAAGTATCAGATCGCTCTTCAGGAAGAATTGGAACGGAGTATTATGACCATAAAAGGCGTTAAAAATGCGCGTGTTCACCTCGTTCTTCCAAAGTACACTTACTATGTCCGCGGTGAAATGGCCGAACCACGGGCTTCCGTTCTTGTTGTATTAGAAAGACCCGATGCGCTAACACGAGAACAAGTAAAAGGTATCGTCGAACTGGTTTCTGGAGCAGTGGAAGGTTTGAAACCGGAAAATGTAAGGGTCGTGGATAACTATTCTAGATCACTGAGTGACATGCTGAAAACCGATGAAGAAACTTTTCTCGCTTCAAATAAGCTCGAGTTAAAACAACAGGTCGAAAAATATTATGAATCCAAGATAAAGAAAGCTCTAGAAAACGTTTTCGGCCCTGGGAGAGTCGAGGTTATACCTGACGTTTCCCTAAATTGGACAAAAATAGAAACGGAAATGAAAAAATACGAAGCTCCTGCAAGAAGAGAAGGACTCGTCAGAAGCCAAGAAACGGAAACAGAGAAAAGTCAAAATGCACCACCTTCGTCAGGAGGAGAAGTGGGAACAGAATCCAACATTCCTCCTCTCAGCTACCCCTCTATCACCGGCGAAGGAACAAGTACTTACGAAAGAACACACACGATAACAAACTACGAGCTAAACGAGATATATCAAAAGATTCTTCAAAACCATGAAGGTGAAATTTCATCCCTCTCCATTGCTGTGATTATAGATGCTTCTTCAACAGTTTTGCAGAATGGCAACAATTGGAGTGACATTATAAACGATCTAGTTGAAAAAGGCGTAGGATCGATCACTTCTTCGGCTTCTTTGAGCGTTGCTGTCGCATTCTTACCCTTCGATCGAACAATAGAGAAAACGCTGGAGAGAGAGATTGAACTAATCCAAGCAAGAAAAAGGTTCACCATTTATTCGGTTGGAATCGCCCTGTTGGGATTCCTTCTTTTCCTTCTCATCTACATTTTAATCGTTCAGTTTAGAAGAATGAGAGCAAGGAAATTGGCTGAAGAGAGAAGAAGAAGATTGGAAGAAGAGATAAAGGAAGTCCTTCAGGAAGAGTTAAAAGAGGAAGAAGAAATCTCTCCCGAGGAGAAAGAAATCTTGGAGCTCATGGAGGAGTTGGAAAACATATTCAGCCGGTCTCCCTCCGACATTGCAGAGATAGTCCGTTTGTGGTTCTTTGAGAGGGGATGATACCTTGCCCGAGAAGAAACTCGATGGAAAGAGAAAGGCAGCGGTTCTCCTAGTTGCTCTTGGCCCGGAAAAGGCCGCCCAGGTGATGAAACATTTAGATGAAGAAACCGTTGAACAACTTGTAGTAGAGATTGCAAACATAGGGAAGGTCTCTCAAGAAGAAAAAAGACAGGTTCTGGAGGAATTTTTGAATCTCGTCAAAGCTAAAGAAATGATCTCCGAAGGTGGAATAGAGTATGCGAAAAGGGTTTTAGAGAAGGCATTTGGTCCAGAGAAGGCAAGAAAAATTATCGAAAGACTAACTTCCTCGCTCCAGGTTAAACCTTTCAGTTTCATAAGAGACACCGACCCTGTTCAACTTGTAAATTTCCTCCAGGGAGAACATCCCCAGACAATCGCAGTAGTTTTGAGCTATCTTGATCCGCCAGTTGCGGCTCAAATTCTCGGTGCTTTGCCTGAAGATCTTCAATCCGAGGTTCTGAAAAGAATCGCGCTCCTTGAAAGAACATCACCAGAAGTGGTAAAAGAAATAGAGAAAAGTTTGGAAAAGAGACTCTCTGGTTTTGTGAGTCAAACTTTCAGTAAAGTAGGAGGAATCGATACCGCCGCTGAAATCATGAACAACATCGACAGAAGTACCGAGAAAAAAATTATGGATAAACTGGCCCAGGAGAATCCAGAACTTGCAGATGAGATCAGAAGAAGAATGTTCGTGTTTGAAGACATTCTCAAACTTGACGATAGATCGATACAGATTGTTTTGAGGGAAGTGGATACGAGAGATTTGGCTCTCGCTCTAAAAGGCGCATCGGATGAACTGAAGGAGAAGATATTCAGGAACATGTCAAAAAGAGCTGCTGCCCTTTTGAAAGATGAACTCGAATACATGGGACCTGTCAGGTTAAAGGATGTTGAGGAAGCACAGCAAAAAATCATAAATATCATCAGAAGACTGGAAGAAGCAGGTGAGATAGTTATAGCAAGAGGTGGCGGAGAGGAGTTGATCATGTAACATGCTCTTCAGAAAAGACGATGTGTTCTATATAGATCTTCCCAAAAAAATTCAAAAAGAGGAAAAGCAAATCAAGGAAAAAAAAGAAGAAAATTTCCAGGAGATGGAAAAACTCAAGGAACAGGTTATTTCTCAGGCTAAGGAAGAAGCAAAAAGAATTATAGAAGAAGCAAAGAAAAAGGCCGATAGTATCTTAAGAAGTGCATCAAATGAAGCTGCACGAATGAGGAACGAGGCAGAAAAACTCTTGCAAAAAGTGAAGGAACAAAAACAGGAATTTCAAAACTACATCCTTACTCTTAAGAAACGAATAGAAGATCAACTTAGTCAAGAAATAGAGAAAGCTTTCCCCGAAATCTTAGGGGTGCTTAGAATTCTTTTCAGAAAGATTCTTGAAAAAGAAATGGATGAAGATACGGTTAAGAGAAAACTGAAGAGTGTTCTCTCGAGAGTGGCAGGCATAGAAGACGTGAAAATCAGGTTGAATCCGGAAGATGTAAAACGCTTAGATTCTGAAGAATTGAAAAGCGCTAAATTGATACCGGATCCTAACGTTGAAAAAGGCGGGGTTGTAGTTGAGACAGAGTTTGGCATCCTTGACAAAACTTTTTCTTACCAGTGGAAACTAGTAGAAGACATATTTGAAGAGGTGGTAGGGTTTGAAGAACGTATTGAGAGAGTTGAAAAGAAGACTAAGTGAAGAAGATTTCAGCCGTTTCAACGGGCGAGTTACTCGTGTTGTGGGACTCACTATCGAATCGCAAGGTCCCGATGCTTTCTTAGGTGAAATGTGCAAAATATCTCTCCACAATGGGAAAAATGCCCTTGCCGAAGTTGTGGGGTTCAAGGAAGGAAGCGTCGTATTGATGCCTTACGAGGATATATCTGGGTTGAAAATGGGGTGTGAGGTTATAAGAACGAACAAGGTATTAGAGATAGGTGTCAGTAAACATATGATTGGAAGGGTGTTCGATGGTCTTGGACGACCAATCGACGGAAAACCTTTCTTTCCGGAGGATCATTATCCTCTATCAAACAATCCACCTCACCCTCTGAAAAGAAAAAGGATAAAAGATCCCCTCCCGGTGGGTATTCGCGCCATTGATGGTTTCATCACGATTGGGAAAGGGCAAAGGATAGGAATATTCGCTGGAAGCGGTGTTGGGAAAAGCACTCTCCTTGGCATGATTGCTCGAAATACGACCGCGGATGTATGTGTGCTGGCTCTCATAGGAGAACGAGGAAGGGAAGTCAGAGAGTTTATCGAAAGAGATCTTGGAGAAGAAGGATTGAAAAGATCGATTCTCGTAGTTTCAACATCTGATCAACCAGCACTTTCCAGAGTGAAATCACTACTCACTGCCACCAGTATAGCAGAGTACTACAGAGACCTAGGATACGACGTCCTTTTAATGGTCGACTCACTCACCAGATGGGCTATGGCGCAAAGAGAAGTGGGGCTCGCAATAGGAGAGCCTCCAACCACACGTGGATACCCCCCGAGTGTATTCGCCGGTCTTCCAAAGATACTGGAAAGAGCGGGAAACTCCGATGTGGGTAGCATAACCGCTGTTTATACTGTTCTTGTTGAGGCGGACGATTTCAACGAGCCTATCTCCGATACGGTACGTTCGATAGTGGACGGCCACATCGTTCTTTCTAGACAATTAGCCGAATCAAATCATTATCCTGCAATCGATGTTCTCTCGAGTGTGAGTAGATTGATGAACGAAGTAGTTTCTGAAGAACATAAAGAGGCGGCAAACCGCCTCAGATCTATTATGGCTGCTTATGAATCTGCCAGGGACCTCATAGAAATCGGTGCATACAAAAGTGGAACGAATCCTCTTGTGGACAAAGCACTGGAAATGAGGGAAGACATAGAAGCTTTCTTGAAACAAGGTATCTTCGAAAAATCCTCCTTTGAAGAAACCGTTCAGAGACTCCTCGATCTTTATTTACGTTCTCTTGACTAGATGCGTCATATCTCCTATCATCATGAACAACTCATCGATGTTCTTTAAAAAGCCAAGCCTGGTCATTCTCAAATCGTCCCTCTTCACCATCACAAACACGTTATCAAAGTACTCATCGATGTAGGGTTTCAACTCTATTAAATATTGAAGAGCCTCTTTATAGTTCAATTTTTCCAAGGCCTTTAAAACTTTTTCTTTCACTTCGAAAAACTTGTTCATCAGTTTTCTTTCTTCCTCTTTTTCAAAGAGGGCACCATTGAAATCTGTGGAATCGTGGTTTTTCGTTATATTATGAACCCTTTCAAAACCGACAAACAGGTCTTGAAATTCGGGTCTTTCCGAAATTTCTTGAAGTGCCTCCGCTGCCAGAATGCCACGCAGTGGCTGTTTCCAAAGGTGATTCACAGCCCTAGCGACATCAAAAGACACTTCAACTTCGCCAACGAGAAATTGGTAGAATCTTCCTGCAAAGAAATCCACCAGCTCAGAAGATAAATGGTAACCAATCAAAGAAGACGCAAAAGATAGCAATTCTTCAAGTGAGAGATCCCATTCTCTTCTCCTCACAATTCTGAAAACAGTATCCACCTTGTTCTTCAAACCGTATGGATCTTTGGAACTTGTGGGGATATTTCCAACAGCAAAATTCCCGACTATCGTGTCGAGTCTATCTGCTATTCCTAAAATGGAACCAATCACAGTTTTTGGATCTTCTGAATAATGGTCTTCTATGGCAAACGCCACCTCTTCCTCATATCCCTCTCTCAAGGCATAGATTCTACCCATGGTACCTTGTAATTCTGGGAACTCGTATACTACTTTTGAAGCAACATCGGCCTTACATATGGAAGCAGCTCTTTGTACTTTCTCAGAGAACTCATTTGTAATGTTAAGCCTTTCACATATCTTACGGGAAATCTTAGCTATCCTTTCTACCTTATCGTACAGGGTGCCGAGTTTTTCTTGAAAAACGATATCCTTGAGCTTTTCATTCATCTTCTCAAGAGATGTCTCAAGATCTTTGGAGAAATAATAACGTGCATCTTCCAACCGTGCGTTTATCACACGCTCGTATCCTTTTACCACGTTTTCAGAAGGCTGTGGACCATCTTGGAATGCTATAAAAAAGTTGGTCAGACCGCCTCTGTGAGCAATGAAAGAACGCTGATGATGTTTAACCGCTGTGACTATGATCTCTTCTGGAAGTTCCAAATACTTATGATCAAATTGTCCCACAACTATTCTTGGATATTCCGTGATTGCAACGATCTCATCTATAAGATCTTCATCACGTTCGACCTTCATGCCCGTGTTCTTTTCGAAATCATCCAACTGATTCAAAATTATCTCCTTTCGCTCTATAGGTGAGGGTATAACGTACCCCTTTCTGAGGGTTTCATAATACTTTTCTGCACTCGGTATTTCCAAAGTGCCAGAGTGATACCTTTTCCCAAAAGATACACAGGAAGCTTTCAGTCCAAACAATTCCAATTCCAATACCGTATCGTCAATCATAGCTACAACCCAATGAACAGGCCTGACATATTCGTATTCCCCTGTACCCCATCTCATAGGTTTTTTGAAATTCAAGCTCAGAACGAGATCTTTGAAAACGTTTGGTAACACTTCCTCAACCACTTTTCCTTTTATCTCACGGAAAACGTACACATAACCGTCACGTTCTACGACATCGTCTAAAGTAGCGTTGTTCTTTTTCAAGAAACCTTCTAAAGCTTTGGTGGGCTTACCATTTTCATCGTAAGCAACCTTCAAAGGTGGTCCTTTTTTCTCCTCAGTGAAATTCTCTTGCCTTTCCGAAAGACCGAAAAGGAGCACACCGAAACGTCTACTTCCAACGAACGCCTCGATTGAATCACAAGAGACTCTGTTGGACTTCAATAAGTCTTTCGTCTTTACTTGAATCTGTTCCAAGATATTATCGAACTCACTCGCTGGAAGTTCCTCGAGTCCTATCTCAAGCAGAGCTGTTCTCATTCGTTTGCACCTCCAGGAAAACCTTGGCAACTCTTCGAGCCATCGCTTGAATACGTTTTACATAAGTTTGCCTCTGGGAAACACTTATCGCTCCCCTAGCATCCAAAAGATTGAAGGTGTGTGAACATTTCAACACATAATCGTAGGCGGGAAGGTAAAGTTTTTTTTCTATCAGTCGATAAAATTCTCCTTCGTACTCGTTAAACTGTTTGAACAAAAGATCAGTATTTGCTTCCTCAAAATTGAAAACAGAAAACTCCCGTTCGTTTTCCAAGAAAATGTCTCCATATTTTACTTCTTCGTTCCACTTCACTTCAAATACGTTATCAACGCCCTGCAAGTACATAGCAATCCTTTCGAGGCCGTAGGTGATCTCCAAAGGAATTTCTTTCAAAGGGATTCCACCTATTTGTTGGAAGTAAGTGAACTGAGTTATCTCCATCCCATCCAACCATACTTCCCAACCAACACCCCAAGCTCCCAAAGTAGGGGACTCCCAGTTATCCTCTACGAATCTTATGTCGTGTTCTTTCATGTTCACACCTAAGTATTCCAAAGATTCTAAGTACAACTCCTGGGAATTTTCTGGAGAAGGTTTTATTATCACTTGATACTGAAAATATCTCTGAAGCCTGTTGGGATTTTCTCCATATCTTCCATCTGTAGGTCTTCTACTTGGCTGAACGTAAGCAACTTTCCAAGGCCCTTTTTTTAAACTTCCAAAAAAGGTGGCAGGGTGGAACGTACCGGCTCCTACTTCCATATCATAAGGTTGTTCCAAAAGACAACCCTTCGAAGCCCAAAATTCGTTAAGCTTCATTATCACATCCTGAAGATACATTCCTCACTCCCCTTCCTTTACTGCAATAGCTTCTATCTCTATCTCCACATTTTTTGGAAGTTGGGAAACCGCCACAAAAGATCTGGCTGGTTTGTGGGTGTCAAAATATCGTGCGTACACTTCGTTCACTCTTGGGAAGAAGTCTATACTCGTTGTGAATACAGTCACTTTCACCACGTCTTCTAAAGAAAAACCTCCTGCCTCCAGAATCGCCTTTAAGTTTTCAAGAACACGCTCCGTCTTTTCTTCAATTGTACCCTCGATGAGGTTTCCTGTTTTTGGATCGACAGGAATTTGTCCAGAAACGAACATCATGTTTCCCACAACGATCGCCTGCGAATATGGGCCTATCGCTTTAGGGGCTTTTTCAGTCTCGACCACCCATTTCATCATATCCCCTCCACCTGAAAACAGGTTTTCTAGATGCTAGAACCTCGTTAACCCTTCGAACAGGTGTTCTGTGAGGAGCATTTTTAACAACTTCAGGATTTTCAAAAGCTTCTTTTACTACTTTCTCCAATATTTCCGCGTATCTGTCTAAAGTTTCTTTATTCTCTGTTTCAGTAGGTTCTATCATCAGTGCCTCAGGAACTATCAAAGGAAAGTAAACCGTTGGTGGATGAACGCCGTAATCCAGTATGCGTTTTGCAATATCTAGTGTTCTTATTCCTGTTCGTTTGAAAATCTCCTCTCCACTCGCCACAAATTCGTGCATACAGAAGTCATCATAGGGAATTTTCAGGAAAGATGAGATCTTCTTCTTTAAGTAATTCGCGTTGAGAACAGCCATTTCACTGACTTTTCTGAGACCATCTCTTCCCATCGTGAGAATGTAAGTGTAAGCTTTGACAAGAACAGGAAAATTTCCAAAGAAACTTCTCACTCGGCCTATGGATTTTTCGGGCACAAAGAGTTCGTACCGGTCGCCTTCCTTCTTTATGTTGGGGAACGGAAGAAATTCCACAAGATGCTTCTTCACACCTACGGGACCGGCACCAGGTCCACCCATCCCATGCGGAGTAGAGAACGTTTTGTGCAAATTCAAATGCACGATATCAAATCCCATATCACCAGGCTTCACTTTCCCCATGATGGCATTCAAATTTGCTCCATCGTAATAAAGCAAGGCACCACATTTGTGTGTCAATTCTGCTATCTTCAATATATCTTTCTCGAAAAGGCCGAGAGTGTTTGGGTTTGTAAGCATGACGGCTGCTACTTCATCATCGAGAAGAGTTTCCAAATCTCCTACGTCCACCATTCCATTTTTGCTTCTTATTTCCATAACTTCAAACCCTACCATGGAGGCAGATGCAGGATTTGTTCCATGAGCAGAGTCGGGCACGAGTACCTTTCTTCGCTTGGTTTCTCCTCGGTTTCTGAAATACTCCCTCACTATCAGCATCCCCGTTAATTCACCGTGAGCACCCGCTGCAGGCTGTAGAGTCATATCATCCATGCCGGTTATTTCACAGAGCATTTTTTTCAACTCATACATCAATTGGAGGCTTCCTTGTAATGTTTCTTCGGGTTGGTAAGGATGAACGTGCTTGAACCCCGATAAGTTCGCCACTTTCTCGTTCAATTTTGGATTGTACTTCATAGTGCACGATCCCAAAGGATAGATACCCACATCCACAGCGTAATTCTTCCTAGCAAGATCAGTGTAGTGCCTCACAACATCTGGCTCGCTCAATTCCGGTAGTCGCAGAGGAGCTTTTCTAACAAAACGCTCTGGAAGGGCATAATCTGGAATTTGACTTTTCGGAAGCCTGAAAGCTCTTCTGCCTTTCCTCGACCTTTCGAATATGTTCATCCCATCGCCTCCAAGAGCTTGTTTATATCGCTCTCAGAAGTTACCTCTGTAGCACACGCAAGAGCAGAGTTTCCAAGCTCCGGATACATCCTTCCTAGAGGAAGTGGACCTAAAATTTTCTTTCTTATCATTTCTTTCCATCTTTTGGAATAATCGTCGGAAGTTTGAATAACAAATTCATTGAAGAACTCTCCAGAAAACCTTCGAGAGAATCCAACTTCTTCCAATTTCTTTTGAAGATGATGAGCATTATTATAGGAACGTTTGGCAACTTCTCTCAATCCGTTGGGACCCATCACACTCATGTACACAGCTGCCATTAACGCCGCATGCGCATGGTTGGAACAGATATTAGAGGTGGCCTTTGCACGTCGAATATGCTGCTCACGAGTTTGAAGAATCATAGTGTACGCCGGCTTCCCTTCAGCGTCGATCGTCTCACCTATCAATCTGCCAGGCATTTGCCTCACATATCTCTCACGGGTTGCAAAAATCCCAAGGGAATATCCTCCCAACCACATGGGAATCCCAAGCGGTTGACCTTCTCCAACAACTATGTCTGCCCCAAAACTTCCCGGTGGTTCCAAAAGAGCCAGAGAAACCGGTTCTACAACAACTATTATCAACACATCTTTTGTGTGTTTCCGCACAAAATCAAGATCTTCGATTACACCGAAGAAGTTTGGATACTGAACCACCACCGAAGCCACATCATCATGGATCTCACCCAAAGAAACTCGGCCAGTTTCATCGTATCCTACTTCTTCCACCGCGAATCCTCTGTGCTCAAGATATGTCTTCAAAACGCTTCTGTATTCCGGATGAACTGATCTAGCAACGATCACCCTTTCCTTTCCCGTCAAACGAAAACTCATGAGGGCTGCTTCAGCCAGAGCTGTTGCTCCATCGTACATAGATGCGTTCGCCACTTCCATACCTGTCAGCTCGCATACCATAGTTTGATACTCGAAAAGAGCCTGAAGAGTTCCCTGAGAAATCTCCGACTGATAAGGCGTATAAGCAGTTAAGAATTCTGGTTTCATGGTAAGATCATAAACTACAGAGGGAATGTACCTTTTGTACACCCCCGCTCCGAGGAAAACGCTAAAATCTTCGAGTGAGATATTTTTTTCAGAAATTTCTTTCATTTTCTCAAAAACGGTGAACTCGTCTTGTGACTCTGGGAGATTCAACGAGGATTCCACAGAAGTGGGAACAGCGGAAAACAATTCATCGATCGATGATACCCCTATGAAATCCAACATTTTACGGATGTCTTCTTCCGTATGAGGAATGTAAGGGTAATTCACCTCAGGCACCTCCACACCATGAGGAGAAAGTTACTGTTGCTCACAGAATTCTCTATAAGCCTTTTCATCGAGAAGTTCATTCAATTCGTCTTCGTTGGCGATTTCCATCTTGAATATCCATCCCTCTCCTTCTGCTGATTTGTTTATCAATTCGGGCTCAGAATTGAGTCTCTCGTTTACCTCTGTTATCTTGCCACTGACAGGTGCATAAACATCTGCTGCAGCCTTCACAGATTCGATACTCGCAACGACATCACCCTTCTTTACTTCTCTACCCACCTTTGGGAGCTCTACGTAAACCACATCACCAAGCTCTTGTTGAGCATGATCTGTGATCCCAACAGTTGCGATGTTCCCGTTGATTTCAACCCATTCATGCGTTTTGGTATACTTTTTCATTTTCAAACCTCCCTCCTTACACTACCTTTGTAAAAAGGTTTCTTAACAATTTCTGCTTTCACGGAATCATTTGGAAATACAACTTCCAAAAGATCTCCCACCTTCAGTGTTTTTGGAACAAAAGCCAGCGCTATGGATTTGTTCAAAGTCGGTGAGAAGTTCCCACTCGTTACTTCACCTACATTCATTCCATCTTTAAGCACCTTGTATCCTTTTCGAGCAATTCTTCTTCCAGAAAGAACAAGAGCCGCTATCTTTCTAGTAACCCTGTTCTTCGCTTCGAGTAAGGCTTCTTTTCCGATGAAGTTTTTGTTCATTTTTACCACCCATGAAAGTCCCACTTCGAAAGGATTAGTGTTCTCATCCATATCTTGACCATAAAGGAGGTAAGCAGCCTCGAGCCGGCATACATCACGAGCGCCAAGACCTGCCGGTTTCCCACCGATTTCCCCGGCAAGCCTCACCAAGAGATTCCAAATCTCAACGGCATCGTTGGAATTAACCATCAATTCAAAACCATCTTCACCCGTATACCCTGTTCTGGAAACAAGAACGTCAATATCGTTTATCTTAGTTTCTTGAAAAGAGTAATAACTGATCTCATCCAAGTTGATCTTCATCACGCTTTGAAGAGCTTCCTGAGCTCTCGGCCCTTGAAAGGCAATCAAGGAAGTTTCCTCAGAAACGTTGCTCACTCTAACATCGAATCCATCGACGTGAGCTTTCACCCAATTGAAATCTTTTTCGATGTTTGCAGCATTTACGACCATTATCGCTTTCGTTGACTCTATTTTGAATACCACCAGATCATCGATAATTCCTCCTCTTTCATTACACATGACAGTGTACATCGCCTTCCCTGAAGGAATGTTGGAAAAGTCATTGGTAACCAGAAAATCCACAAACGCTTCTGTGTCAACTCCTTCTATCAATATTTCACCCATATGAGAAACATCGAATACCCCAACCGCTTCCCTAACGGCCTTCACCTCTTCAAATATGGAAGTGTAATACAATGGCATGGACCATCCTGCAAAATCAACCATTTTCGCTCCCAGATCGACATGCTTTTCATAGAGAGGTGTCTTTTTCATTTTCGTATCCCCCCAAAATCTTTCTCGCTTCTTCAAGAAAATCTTGAGGTACTTTTATCCGCATGAGAGCTGATGAACCAAAAATGGCGTGAGGAGTTAAATCGTCGCACGCTTCAACAACGTACGGAACACCGTTTTCTTTCAAAAGATTCTCAATCATTCGAATTTCCAATTCATTTCCCTCGATTAAAATTTCCCACCGCAAAAGTTTACGCCTCCTTACATCTGGATTCACAACACGTTAAAGCCCCACAGACATGATAAATTGACATAGAGATTCCAAGTTGATTTTATCACTTTGATGTCCATAATATGCTAAACTCTCAATGAGGTTAAAAGAAAGAATCAAGGAGGATGATCGCCTTGAAAAGGATAGCGGTACTCACCAGTGGAGGAGATGCACCTGGAATGAACGCCGCTGTGAGAGCGGTTGTGAGGTATGGTACCAGAAAGGGTTTGGAAGTCATAGGTGTGAGAAGAGGTTATTCGGGGCTCATAGATGGTGATTTTATCAAGCTCGAGTACAAAGACGTTGCTGGTATCACTGAAAAAGGAGGAACCATTCTCAGAACTTCAAGATGTGAAGAATTCAAAACTGAAGAAGGAAGGGAATTAGCTGCACAACAGATTAAAAAACATGGAATAGAAGGAATTGTTGTCATCGGTGGAGAAGGTAGCCTCACAGGAGCCCATCTTCTTTACGAAGAACACAAGATACCAGTCATTGGCGTTCCCGCAACCATAGACAATGACATCGGTCTCACAGACATGTGCATAGGTGTTGATACGTGTTTAAATACCGTTATGGATGCCATTCAGAAACTGAAAGACACCGCGAGTTCGCACGAGAGAGCCTTCATCGTCGAGGTGATGGGAAGACACTCAGGATACATAGCTCTCATGGCTGGTCTCGTCACAGGAGCAGAAGCCATCATCGTCCCAGAAATTCCCGTAGACTACTCCCAGCTTGCGGACAGAATTCTTCAGGAAAGAAAAAGAGGAAAAATAAATTGTATTATAGTTGTTGCGGAAGGTGCTGCGAGTGCTTACACCGTTGCAAGACATCTCGAGTACAGAATAGGTTACGAGACAAGGATTACCATCCTTGGACACGTTCAGAGAGGAGGCTCACCAACTGCTTTCGATAGAAGACTCGCGTTAAGCATGGGAGTGGAAGCGGTCGATGCACTTTTGGATGGCGAGGCAGACGTTATGATTGCCCTTCAAGGAAACAAATTCACCAGAGTTCCAATCATGGAAGCCCTTTCCATCAAGAAAACTATAGACAAAAAGTTGTATGAAATAGCACACACGCTTTCATGAGATGAGGTGAAAGAAATGAGAAACACCAAGATAATCTGTACAGTCGGTCCAAAAACCGAAAGTTACGAAATGATAGGAAAGATGATAGATCTTGGGGTAAACGTGTTCAGGATAAATACTTCGCATGGTGACTGGAACGAGCAAGAACAGAAAATTCTCAAAATAAAAGATCTAAGGGTAAAAAAAGGCAAACCAGTTGCTATAATGATAGATCTTGCAGGTCCAAAGATCAGGACCGGTTATTTGGAAAAAGAGTTCGTAGAATTGAAGGAAGGCCAAATTTTCACACTTACGACAAAGGAAATTCTAGGAAATGAAAACACAGTATCAGTAAGTTTGAGCACTCTCCCAAAAGATGTAAAAAAGGGTGATACCATCCTTCTCAGCGATGGAGAAATAGTTCTTGAAGTTCTCGAAACAACGGACACTGAGGTAAAGACAATTGTGAAAGTTGGAGGGAGAATTACCCACAGAAGAGGTGTAAACGTTCCTTCCGCAGATCTTTCAGTGGAATCCATCACTGATAGAGACAGAGAGTTCATCAAACTTGGAATTGTACACGATGTGGAATTTTTCGCACTTTCCTTTGTCAGGAGACCAGAGGATGTTTTGAAAGCAAAAGAAGAGATAAAGAAACATGGAAAAGAGATCCCGATTATTGCTAAGATCGAAACGAAAAAAGCACTGGAAAGACTTGAAAACATCATCAAAGTGAGTGACGCTGTGATGGTTGCTCGTGGCGACCTTGGAGTAGAAATTCCTATTGAAGAAGTACCCATAGTTCAGAAAGAAATCATAAGGCTTTCGAAATACCACTCAAAGCCAGTCATAGTGGCTACCCAGATTCTCGAATCGATGATAGAACATCCTTATCCTACCAGAGCAGAAGTCACAGACATAGCGAACGCAATATTCGATGGGACAGATGCACTCCTTCTCACGGCAGAAACAGCGGTTGGTAAACATCCATTGGAGGCTATAAAGGTGTTAGCCAAAGTAGCGGAGGAAGCTGAAAAGAAGACTGAATTTTTCAGAACAATAGATTACAACCCAGACGACATCTCAGAAGCTATTTCGTACGCATGTTGGCAATTATCCAATTCCTTGAAAGCGAAGTTGATAGTTGCTCCCACGATATCTGGGAGCACTGCTATCAGAATTTCCAAGTACAACGTTTCACAACCTATTGTGGCCTTGACCCCAGAAAAAAAGACTTACTACAGATTGTCTCTCGTGAGGAAGGTTATACCCATTCTCGCTGAAAACACTTCGCAAGAATTGGACTTCATAGAGAAAGGTTTGAAGAAAATAAAAGAAATGGGATTAGCGAAAGAAGGAGATCTTGTAGTTCTCACTTCGGGAGTACCTGGGAAGGTGGGAACCACCAACACTGTGAGGGTGTTGAAGGTGGAATAGAAGGGGGGATCGGTATGAAGATCACCTGGTTCGGACACGCATGTTTCTCGTTGGAAATAGAAGGAATAACGATTGTTACCGATCCATTCGACGAAAGCGTAGGTTATCCTATACCAAATGTAACAGCCGATGTGGTCACGGAAAGTCATCAACACTTTGATCACAACGCACATCATCTGATAAAGGGAAACTTCCGAGTGATAAACAGACCTGGAATCTACACGGTGAATGGAGTCAAAATAAAAGGTGTGGAGACATTCCATGACCAAAAACACGGAAAAGAGCGTGGAAAAAACATCGTTTTCGTCTTCGAAGGTGAAGGTTTGAAAGTTTGTCATCTCGGAGATCTAGGGCACGTGCTGACACCAGCTCAGATAAGAGAAATAGGGGCAGTCGACATTCTCTTGGTGCCCGTTGGTGGGACGTATACGATTGGCCCAAAAGAGGCAAAAGAGGTTTCTGAAATGTTGCAGGCAAAGGTTATCATTCCCATGCACTACAAAACGAAATATATGAAATTCAACATCCTCCCAGTGGACGATTTTCTGAAACTGTTCGACAGCTATGAGAGAGTAGGAAATGTTCTGGAGATTTTTGAAAAACCCACTGAAAGAAAAGTTGTCGTCATGGAGGTGCAGGAATGATAAAAGTACTGATAGATGAAGAAACTTTGAAAAAGAGAGTGAAAGAGCTCGCCCAAGAAATAGAAGATTACTACAAAGACAAAACAGATACCATACACGCTGTGTGTATTCTGAAGGGTTCAATCCACTTCTTTAGTGATCTAATGCTGAACATTAGAAATCTGAACGTGAAGTATTCGTTCATCCATGTTTCCAGTTACCAAGGAACCTCCTCTTCGGGAAGAATCAGAGTGAAATCTTGGATCGATGAATCTATTCACGATGAGTATGTTCTTCTTGTGGAAGATATTGTTGACACTGGATTGACACTTCAGCACATAGTTCGATACTTGAAGAAGTACAAACCCAAAGATTTTAAGATAGTGAGCCTCATTGAAAAAACAGTTCATGATCATGGAGTTCCACTAGATTTTGTTGGATTCAAGATGGGAGACAAATTCCTTGTCGGATACGGTCTCGACATAGACGAAAAATACCGAAATCTTCCGTACATAGGCTATGTGGAATAAGGGATTCATTCTCATCTTCGCTCTTATGGTTCTCGCAATCGTTTCGTTTATTCTCTTCCAGATATTCTGCATTCTTTCTTTCCTCACGGGGTGATCTGACAATTCTTCTTGAAGAATTTCTTGGTGAGATAGAGCAAATGTTGAAGAAAGATCAATTGAATGAGAAAAAAATTTTCCAGCTCCTGAAGGAGCTAGATGATCCTTTGTTGGAAAGTGAAGATTTACAGAAAAAATTCGAAGCATTTCTCGACTACGTGAGGAAAATCCCAAATCTTCCAGAAACGAGAAAAAGGTATAGAACGGAAAAATCGTGTGAGATGATAGAAAAACTCAGAAGATGGTATCTGATAGAAAGCGTAAATTGCGCTTCGCGCGAAAAGGTAGATCTTTCAACGGATGTTCAATACGCAAAAGGAGTGGGGCCTGGAAGAAAGAAAAAACTGAAAAAGCTCGAGATAGAAACTTTGAAAGATCTTCTTGAGTTCTTCCCAAGAGATTACGAAGACAGAAGAAAGATCATAAAATTAAATGAATTGGTACCCGGCGAAAAAGTAACGACCCAAGGAAAGCTTTCAAGTGTCGAAAAGAAAAAATTCCAAAACATGAATATGATCATCGCTGTTTTATCTGATGGTTTGGTTCACGTACTGTTGAAATGGTTCAACCAGGATTATCTTCAAAATCAACTGAAACAACTAATCGGAAAAGAGGTGTTCGTAACCGGCACGGTAAAAGCGAATCCCTACACAGGTCAATTCGAAATTCACAACGCCGAAGTACTCCCAAGGGAAAAAGAAACGATCAGAAAAATATTACCGATATATCGACTGACCTCTGGTCTCTCACAAAAACAGATGAGAAAAATTTTTGAGGAAAATATACCTACTCTCTGTTGCTCTTTAGATGAAACTCTCCCGGAAAGAATACTAAAAAAGAGAAATCTTCTCGATATAAAGAACGCCTACTATGGCATGCACTTTCCTAAAACCTTTTATCACCTTGAAAAATCTCGGGAAAGATTGGCTTATGAAGAGTTGTTCAAACTCCAACTTGCCTTCTGGAAAATAAGAAAGGAAAGGGAAAAACACGGTGGTATACCAAAGAAAATTGAAGGTAAACTCGCAGAAGAGTTTGTAAAGTCTCTTCCTTTTGAGTTAACCAAGGCACAGAAAAGAGCTCATGAAGAAATAAGAAAAGATATGATCTCAGAAAAACCCATGAACAGACTTTTACAAGGAGACGTGGGATCCGGGAAAACCGTAGTTGCCCAGCTTGCCATGTTGGATAACTATGAGGCAGGATTTCAGACGGCTTTTATGGTTCCTACATCCATTCTCGCGATTCAACATTACAGAAGAACCGTCGAAAGCTTTTCCAAGTTCGATATTCACGTATCTCTTCTCATTGGAGCAACCTCTCCCTCTGAGAAAGAAAAAATCAAATCTGGTCTGAAGAATGGTCAAATAGATATCGTGATAGGGACTCATGCTTTGATTCAGGAAGACGTACGCTTTAAAAATTTAGGTCTCGTTATTATTGATGAACAACATCGCTTTGGGGTAAAACAAAGAGAAGCCCTCATGAACAAAGGAAAAATGGTAGACACCCTTGTGATGAGTGCCACTCCCATTCCCCGAAGCATGGCTCTTGCTTTCTACGGTGATTTGGACGTCACCATAATAGATGAAATGCCACCCGGAAGGAAGGAAGTACAAACCATGCTCTTGACCATGGATAGGGTGCATGAAGTCTACGATTTTGTGAGGCAGGAAGTACTGAAAGGCGGACAGGCTTTTATTGTGTATCCTCTTATAGAGGAATCGGATAAGTTGAACGCAAAATCAGCTGTGGAAATGTACAAATACCTTTCAGAGGAAGTCTTTCCGGAGTTTCGAGTTGGTCTCATGCACGGGAAACTCTCTCAGGAAGAAAAAGACAAGGTTATGTTGGAGTTTGCAGAGAGAAGGTACGATATTTTAGTCTCAACCACAGTGATAGAGGTGGGGATCGATGTTCCGAATGCGAACGTAATGGTGATAGAAAACCCCGAAAGATTCGGGCTTGCTCAACTTCACCAACTCCGTGGGAGAGTAGGAAGGGGTGGACAAGAAGCTTATTGTTTTCTCGTGGTGGGTGATGTGGGAAAAGAGGCGATGGAAAGGTTAAGGTTCTTCGCTATGAATACAGACGGGTTCAAAATAGCTGAGTACGACTTGAAAACAAGAGGACCCGGAGAGTTTTTCGGAGTAAGACAACATGGTTTGAGTGGTTTCAAAGTGGCAAATCTGTACACCGACTTGAAACTTCTAGAATGGGCAAGAGAAGACGTTCAAGAGATCAATGTTGAGGAGATAGAGTTACCGGAAGAAATAAAGCTCATCGAAGTAGGTTGAGAATTCTCTCGACCACTTCTCTCTCTATCTCAAACAATTTATCATCTAAAAAAGATCCCACCTGTTTCTCTATTCTGAATGCATCGACAATTCTGGAAGGTCTTCCAGAGAGAAGGAGGATCCTGTTTGCAAGAAAAGCTGCTTCCTTCACATTATGAGTGACGAACAAGATGGTATTTTCTTTTTTTCGCCACATCTCGAGTAGAAGATCCATCACGTGAATTTTCATCTTGAGATCCAAAGCATCAAAAGGTTCATCCAATAGCAACAAGTCTGGTTCCACAAGCAAAGCTCTTATGAAGTTCACTCTTTGCTTCATTCCTTCGCTAAGTTGCCACGGGTAATAACTCTCATATCCTTTCAGTCCCAATCTTTCAAGGTAGAAAGATATTCTATCCTGTCCATATCCTACTATTTTGAGGTTCTCTTCGATAGTCTTCCATGGAATCAGTCTAGGCTCTTGAAATACGTATCCTAATCTTTTTGCAAGGACCTCTACTCTTCCTTGAAAATTCTCCAATCCCGCCACGATTCTAAGAAACGTGGTTTTTCCACAACCTGAGGGTCCAAGAAGGGCCATTCTTTCTCCCTTCCTCACTTCAAAACTCCACTTCTCTATCACTGGTACTCCCCTAAAATCCTTGTACAGATCGTTCACCTTTAAGATACTCGCCATTTTCGCCAGACCTTTCCTGTGAATATCTTTACTATTCTTTCAGAGGTAATCCCGAGTACAACTGCCAATATCGTAAGAGCGTACACACGAGGTACGTCCACGTACTGTCTTGCCCAAGATATCAGAACACCAATTCCTCTGTCTCCGCAAAGATATTCTGCCATGATAACAGCTTTCCAAATATTCCCGGAAGATACCTCCAGTATAGAAAGAATGAAAGGCCAAAGAGAGCCGAGGTAGACCTCTTTCAAAACAACGAGTCGGGAAACCTTATACACTCTCATTACTTCGATGAGCTTCTTATCCACACTTCTAACACCGGAAACTGTTGTGAAAACAGCTACAGGGAGGAGCGAGAGGAACGAAATCACAACGGGCCCTTGCCATCCTATACCCCACAGGAACACTACTATCGCAAGCCAAGATACAACGGGAACGGCTTGAACCACAGTTACAAGAGGACGCAATATCTCGTATACTCTGTCATTTATTCCCATGAGAAATCCGATAGGAAGTCCAATAAGAACAACAAGCCCCGTTGAAACAATTCCTTTCCACACTGTACTCAAAAGCGCCATTAACGTTCTCTCGTTCATTATTTCAAGAAATACACGGAGCGTTTCAACGGGACTCGGCAGAAGAAGAGAAGAGGGAAAAAGAAAATGTAAAATTTGCCACAAGACAAGGACAAAAAGAATACCTAAAATCAGCTTCATTCTTCATAGAAACCTTCGTCAGGGACTTTTTGTAAGCCTTCCGGATAAAGCTCGTTCAATTTTTCAAGGAAGATAGAGACTTCCTTTTTACAATCTTCAATCGGAACATAATAGAAAACCATTCTTTCAAGAGAAGATTTGAGAACGTTGTACGGCATTCCTAATTTTTCTGAAGAAAGTCGAACGGTTTCTTCGAGATTCTCTTTCATCCACTCGAGCGATGAAACGAGGGCTTTTTCTACCGTTTCAATTGTTTCTTTACTTATTCCTTCCATTGCGAAAAGGCCAGCAATCGGGATTCTATCGGGAACTCCTATCTCTCGACCCCACTCTTTCTGGAAGTCGAAAACCACTCTTCCTTTGTCCAAACACAAGGTAACGAAAGGTTCAGGAAGAGCTGCGTACTTTATCTTTCCCGATTTGAAAAGAACAACTATCTCTTGAGGTGGTGCGTATAGTATCTTCACATCCTTATCTGGCTCCAAACCCGCTTTCGTGAGGAAGTATCTCATCAAAACATCCACCGTTTGGCCTCTCCCATGGGGAGTGTAAACCTCTTTCCCTCGAAGACTTTCCCAACCCTCGAAAGAGACGTCACTGGCAGCTACGAGATAAAAGACTTTCCACTCGTGAACACCCACCAGTCGAATTCTCACACCCTTGGCGTAAAGATTTGCACCGACCGTTACAGGAAGAATGGCAAAATCTGCTTCTCCAGATACGAGCTTAGCAACCGCTTCTTCAGGGTTTTTCCATATTTCAACCTGTACATCATATGGAATCTTCCCTTCCATTATGGGAAGAACTGGTATCAAAGCCGGCCCAAATGGATTGAGAAGTTTTACTCCAAAGAACACCACAGCGATCAAAAGAAAGAGTGTGATAACACACTTTTTCACATTGATCACCTCCAGAGAAAAAATGAGGAGGGGTTTTCCCCTCCTCATTTTACCGCAAGCTTCTTCTTTCTCGATCTGTCTTCGTAATAAGTGTGAAGGAGCTCATGTGCTTTGTGACTGAGTGGATGTCCAAGATACTCCTCATAAAGCTTCTTTATAGCAGGATTCTCATGAGATTTTCTGAGCGTCATTCTCTCGTCGATCGTGTAGATAGCTTCTGCTCTCTTTCTGAGAATTTCCGGATCTCTACTGTAGGGTTGCCCTCCTCCACCGATACAACCACCGGGACATGCCATGACTTCGACAAAGTGATACTTCACTTCTCTCCTTAGAATTTTTTCTATTAACCTCCGTGTGTTCGCCGTTCCGTGAACGACTGCTATTTTGATCTTTTGGCCGTCCAGATCTACTTCTGCTTCTTTGACTCCTTTCAATCCCCTCACATCTTCAAATACAAGTTTAGGAAGGGCCCTACCCGTCTTCAGTTCGTATGCAGTCCTCAAAGCGGCTTCCATCACACCACCTGTTACACCGAAAAGTGCAGCTGCACCTGTGGATATACCGAGCGGTGCATCGTATTCTTCTTCAGGAAGGTTGGCAAACGGAATACCCTTTATCCTTATCAGTTTTCCAAGTTCTCTTGTTGTGAGAACCACATCTACAGCCGGTACACCGTTCACCATGAGCTGCTTTCTCAATGCTTCGTCCTTTTTCGCAGTACAAGGCATGATCGAAACATGGAAAATATCTTCGGGCCTCACTCCCAACTTCTCAGCGAAGTAAGTCTTTACCATAGCAGAAAGCATTCCTTGAGGAGATTTGGCACTGGAAAGTCTTGTCCTGAGCTCAGGATAGACTTTTTCAACTAGATTTACCCAACCAGGACAACAAGATGTGAACATTGGGAGGTCTTCCAAATCACCTTTTTCGAGTCTTTCGAGAAACTCGTTTCCTTCCTCCATGATAGTAAGGTCCGCTCCGAAGTTCGTATCGAACACGTAATCAAAACCGAGTCTTCTGAGAGCAGCAACCAATTGTCCTGTTGAAATCGTACCAGGTGAATATCCAAACTCTTCACCAATCGCGACTCTAACCGAGGGAGCTGTTTGAACAACGAGAATTTTTTCTTTCTTCTCCAACTCTTCAAGAACGACTTTGACGGCGGAATTTTCCACGATCGCTCCAGTTGGACAGAACGTTGCACACTGACCACATCCAATACAATCAGTCTCATAAACAGGCATGTCGAAGGGGGTTCCAGGATACGTTTTGTAACCTCTCTCCACCATAGAATAGATATGCATACCCTGAATCTCGGAACAGGCTCTCACACATCTTTGACACTTTATACACTTGGCAATCTCCCTAACGATGGCAGGACTGCTTTTGTCCACCAATCCTTCTTTCGAACCGTAGCCGAAAATTGGTTCAACATCGTATTTGTAAATCAAATCTTGAAATTCACACCTTCCATTTGCCTCACAGGTCATACAATCGTTCGGATGTTCGGACAAAAGGAGAGCTAAATTGAATTTTCTAGCAGTTTTGACTCTTTCCGAAGAAGTTTTTATAACCATCCCATCTCTCACTTTGGTAACACAAGCCGGTTGTAGATTCCGTGCACCTTCTATTTCCACCACACAGACTCTACATGCACCTATCGATTCTCCAAGTCTTGGATGATGGCACAAAGCAGGTACTTCAACACCAGCTCTTTCACAAGCTTCTAGAACTGTGAGGTTATCCGGCACGGTCAAATTTCTACCATTTATGAAAATATTCACTTCTGCCAAAGCGAAGCACCTCCCCTTGAAATTAGTTCCATCATTTTGTGATAAATTTCTCAAATTATTTTTAAAAAAACTTCTTCATAAGATATATTACCATACTCACTCGGCAGCTCTTCTATGTTTCAAAGAATTGATACTTTCCGATATCGCTTTCGCTCTTTTTTCGCCGATTCCTTCAACTTTTTTCAAATCTTCAACAGATGCTTTACTGATCTGGTCCAGTGTTTTGAACATTTTAACAACATTGTAACCTATACTGAGAGGAATACGAGCGGCTGTTTTCAACAATCTGTATCCTCTCGCAGAAACAAGAATATCATCCAATTGAGCCGCTTGCTGCACATCGTATCCTAACGCCCTCGAGATGGAAACAGGTGAAGGTTCCCTTCGGCTGATGAAATCCACAAGAATGTTTTTTGCGGCTTCTTCATCCACCTCGTCCGAGGAGTAATCCATTATCAAAAGAATCAACAAATCATCCACGTCCTCGATTAGTTCCCTGAGTTGCATTCTTGCAAGTCTACCTTCTTCTCCAAGCTCTACTATATAAGGCCTTATTTCCTCCGATATTTTCAGAAGTTCTATACCTTTTATCAAAGTCTTCACAACGTCAGCAAGGGTTACTCTGTTCTCAAGCTCAAGCACTTCTAGTTCAGAAAGAAGTTTGTTGAAGTTATCTTTGTATTTCTCTAGAGTGCTGATCGCTTGTGTTACTTTTGATATGAGAAAATCGACTTGATTCACAACATACTTGTAATTTTTGTAATAAAGAGATATTATGTTTCTCCTTCTGGAAACAGCGATGACAACCTTACCCGTTTGTTTTGCCAATCTTTCAGCGGTTCTGTGTCTCGTTCCAGTTTCTCCAGTAGGAATAGTAGGATCTGGGACCAAATGAACGTTCGCATAATATATTCGTGTGAGGTCTTCAGATAAAACTATGGCTCCATCCATTTTCGAGAGCTCATAAACTTTCTCTGCAGAAAAATCCGTGTCTAACCAAAATCCCCCTTGTATGACATCTTCGTATTTTTTGGGATCATCGACAAGGAAAAGGAGTGCACCAAAGTTGGCATTTATGATGTCATCAAGGGCTTTCCTCAGTTCGGTTCCGGGAGATATGAGTTTTATCTTTTCGATCAATTCCTCAGGAACCAAATACCTCACCCCCAATAAGGGAAACCGCCTCTTTCAAATCACGAACGGGTAGGATTCTCTCGGTTTTTTCTTCCACGGGAGGTGCGATGATTTTTCCAAAACTCTTCAGAGAGTTCAATCTTCTATTAATATTGTAAACCTTTCTCACTCTTCCGTCCAAACCAATTTCACCAATAGCCACTGTGTTGTGAAGAGGAATTTCCAAATAGGAAGAAACAATGGCCAGCGCTATGGCGAGATCCGCTGCTGGATCCGTTATTTTGAGACCTCCCACCACGTTCACATAAACGTCGTGAGCCTCTATAGGAAGTTTCAAAAGCTTGCTGAGAACCGCTATTAAAAGCATCACTTTGTTGACATCTATCCCTTTACACACCCTTTTCGGTGAAAACGTTTTGTTCTTGGAAACAAGAGCCTGTATTTGAACGACAAAAGGTTTCGTCCCTTCGAAAACACAAGTGAGTGCGTTCCCCGGAAGATCCGTTTCTTCCTCGGTGAAAGAGGGGTTTTCCACTTGGGAGAAGCCTTTCTCACCAAGTTCAAAAACTGCTACCTCGTCTGAGGGACCAAACCTGTTCTTCGTGATTTTCAGTATTCTCAGGCCGGTTCGTCTGTCTCCTTCGAAATACGCAACAGTGTCCACCATGTGTTCCACAAGTTTCGGCCCGGCTATTTCTCCCTCTTTTGTCACATGCCCAATCAATAACACAGGAACGTTTTTTCTCTTTGCGAAATCAATTGCCTTCATTGTTACATTTTTTACTTGAGACACGCTACCCGGACTACTACCGAGCTCAGAAGAAAAAACTGTTTGAAGAGAATCCACAATTATGAGCTTAACATTTTTATCTTGAAGGGCGGCTATCACCTCATCTACATCGTTTTCGACAGAGAGAAAAATGTTCTCTTTTCGTTTCAAAACAAGTCTATCGGCTCTCATCTTCAATTGATGAGGTGACTCTTCACCAGAAATGTAAATAACTGAACCATACTCAGCGAATTTCTCCGCAAGTTGGAGTGCCAGAGTGCTCTTCCCTATACCAGGCTCTCCAGAAAGGAGAATAACCTGTCCGGGTATAATACCTCCTTTAAAAACCCTATCCAATTCAGAAAAACCCGTGGATATTCTTTCAAGAGAAGTTTTTCCAGCAACCTCTAAGTTTAAAAGCAGGGAGGGTTTCCCCTCCCTGTCTTTCTTTTTCTGCATCACTTCTTCAGCTGTATCGTATTCTCCGCACTGGGGACATCTTCCAAACCATTTTGGAGAAATATAGCCACAATTGGAACACACAAACTTCTTCACTGAACCACCTTCTCCTTCTTTTCTTTCTTCTTGGTAAATCTGAGAGCATTTTTGTAAGCTCTACATACAATGGTGTCCCCGTCTGTAAATTTATTCCTGAGAATCTCTTCCGACAGAGGATCTTCCACATACCTTTGAATAGCTCTCTTCAGCGGTCGCGCACCGTACACAGGATCGAATCCTTTTTCGACAAGAAATTCTTTTGCACTTTTCGTCAAAACGAGTTTCATGTTCTTTTCTGCAAGTCTCTTTCTGAGATCTCTAAGAAGTATCTCGATTATCTGTTCTATATGCTCTTTCCTGAGAGGATGGAAAATAATCGTCTCGTCAATCCTGTTCAAAAATTCAGGTCTGAAGGTTCTCTTCACTTCATCTAGAACGAAATCCTTTATCTGTTCGAATTCTTTTTCTTCATCATCGCCCCCGACAAAACCCAGGGTTCTCTTAGATTTGTTGATGTAGGAGCTTCCAATATTGCTTGTCATTATTATGATCGTATTCCTGAAGTCTACCTCTCGCCCCTGAGAATCTGTGAGCCTCCCATCGTCCATGATCTGAAGAAGCAAGTTGAAAACATCGGGATGTGCTTTTTCTATCTCATCAAACAGTATGACGGAAAATGGTCTTCTTCTGACTTTTTCGGTTAACGTTCCTCCTTCCTCGTAACCCACGTATCCTGGAGGTGCCCCGATGAGTCTCGAGACGGAGAACCTTTCCATGTACTCACTCATATCGAATCTGATAAGCGCCTTTTCGTCACCAAACAGATACTCTGCAAGAGCCTTTGCAAGCTCTGTCTTACCGACACCAGTTGGTCCTAAGAAGAGGAAGACTCCTATTGGTCTTCTCGGATCTTTCAATCCACTTCTCGCTCTTCTTATAGCCCTTGCAACAGCTTTTATGGCTTCGTCTTGAGCAACGATCCTCTGATGGAGAGCTTCTTCAAGATTGAGGAGTTTCTCCACTTCCGTTTCTTCGATCTTCTTGAGAGGCACACCTGTCCAAGAGGAAACCACTTCTGCTATATCGTCGACATCTACTGTTACTATGGAAGTTTCCGCTTTCTTTCTCCATTCAGAGTATTTCTTTCTGTATTCTGCTTCCAATTCCATTTCCTTTTCTTTGAGTTGAGCTGCCTTTTCGTAATCTTGATTCAAGACGGCGAGTTCTTTATCGGCCTTTATTCTTTCGAGTTCGTTTTTCACAAGTTTCAACTCGGGGGGTATCACAAAGACTTTGAGCCTCGCCCGAGCACCCGCTTCATCAATGACATCTATTGCCTTATCCGGCAGATAATGGTCCGTTATGTACCTTTTAGAAAGATAAACCGCTGCTTCCAAGGCTTTATCTGTGTAAATTACTCTATGATGCGACTCGTATTTCTTTTTCAAACCGCGCAAAATTTCGAGGGTCTCTTCTTCAGTAGGTTCTTTCACATATATTTTCTGAAACCTTCTCTCAAGTGCTGCATCCTTCTCGATGTATTTCCTGTACTCGTCGGGAGTTGTTGCGCCTATACAGCTTATTTCACCACGAGCAAGAGCCGGCTTCAAAATATTGGCAGCATCAATGGCTCCCTCTGCAGATCCCGCTCCAACGATGGTATGTATTTCATCTATGAAGAGAATTATGTTTTTGTCCTTTGTTACTATCTGAAGAAGTTTCTTCATCCTCTTTTCGAATTCACCTCTGTATTTGGTTCCAGCAACTAGAGCCGCAACATCTAGGGAAAATATGACCTTGTTCTTCAGTATTTCCGGTACGTCACCCGCCACAATTCTCTGAGCCAATCCTTCTACAATAGCGGTTTTACCGACTCCCGGATCTCCTATCAAGACAGGATTGTTTTTCTTTCTTCGAACAAGAACTTGCATCACTCTTTCTATTTCTTCTTCTCTTCCAATCACAGGATCTAATTCCTTTTTAGCAGCAAGTTCCGTGAGATTCACTCCAAAACCTTCGAGTTGTTTGACCGTTCTGTACGTGTACTCTTCCTCTTCTTCATATTCCAATTTTCTATTGGAAGAATAAGAGTACAGATCTATGATCTCTCTCCTCAGAGTGTTAAGATCCACACCGAGTTTTCTTAGGATGTGGATCGCTATCCCTTCACCTTCTCTCAAGATACCAAGGAGGATATGTTCTGGATTTATCTTATCGCTTCCAAGAATTTTCGCTTCCTCGTACGCAAGTTCTGTCACCCTTTTGGCTCTGGGAGTCATCTGCGGTGAAGGGACAAAACCTCTCATCCCCATGCCCACCATGGAGATGATTTCCGATCTCACTTTTGAATAGGAAGCTCCCATCTCCTCGAGCACTTCGACTGCAGGTCCTTTATCTACTTTCAATATTGCGAGCAAGAGATGTTCTGTTCCTACATAGGAGTGCCCAAGTTCTTTCGCTTCCTCTTGAGCGGTCACAAAAATCTGGGCCGTCTTTTCCGAGAACTTGTCAAACATGATATCACCTCCGAGTCTTCCAATTTCATTATATCACCCTTATGGACACAGAACCTTTCAAAAATGTTCAAAATGTGTTCGAAAAGAAAGCATAAAGTAAAAATTATTCGTACCAAATTCGGATGGTCTCGTCAGTGAAAAAAGGTTACACAAATTCCTATGGTACAATTTAAGTGAACCGAATTCAAGAATAGATTTTGCGGAAAGGAGGGAAAAGATGAAGTGTACCAAATGCAAAAAGACAGCCGTAGTGAAGCTGAGGCACTACAACATCAAGCTTTGTAAAGAACACTTCAACGAGTTTATAGAACAAAGGGTAGAAAAGGCTATAAAGAAATTCAGAATGTTCAAAAAAGATTCGAAGATACTAATAGCTGTTTCAGGTGGTAAAGACAGTGTTTCTCTCTGGCACATATTGAAAAAGCTAGGATACGACGTCGATGCGTTGTTCATCAGGGCTGGAAAAAGCGCAATGGTGCAAAAAGCTCAGGAGATAGTGGAAAAGAATGCGGAAATTCTTAATACAAAACTTCATGTAGTCGATGCCACTCAATATTTTGATGGGCTTTCCACTCAAGAGATTTCCATTATTTTGAGAAGACCCGTTTGTTCGATCTGTGGTGTGGTTAGAAGATATCTCATGAACAAGTTTGCATATGAAAATGGTTACGATGTAGTAGTAACAGGACACAACTTGAATGATGAAGCTTCTGTCCTACTTGGAAACATTCTCCACTGGCAAGAAGGTTATCTTGAAAGACAATGGCCGCTTCTACCCAAAACCCATGAAAAACTCGTTCCAAAAGCAAAACCACTCGTTTTTAATTATGAAGAGGATATAAAACTGTACGCAAAACTCAACGAGATACCTCACTTGGAAATGGCGTGCCCTTTTTCCGTCGGAGCAACTTCCCTCATCTACAAAAAACTCTTGAGAGAACTTGAAGAAGAACAACCAGGTGTCACTTTGAATTTCTACCTCGGTTTCTTGAAAAGGAAGAAAGAACCGAAACACGAAGTGGAAGGTTTGAGAGAATGTGAAGAATGTGGTTATCCCACGACTGCAAAAGTTTGTTCTTTCTGTAGATTAAGAAAACAAGTAGAAAAGAAAAAAAACAGAACCCCCGCATGATCGGGGGTTCATTTCTTATATTTTGTAACCTCTCTAAGAAACGCATGTCTCTTGTTTTTGTCCTCTTCTTCCTCCACACCTTTTGGTGAATAACCATCCACAACTCCGAGAACAGCTCTTCCCTGTGAGGTTATCCCAACTATCACCTGGAGAGGATTGGCTGTTGCAGTGTATATTCTACACACCTCTTGAACATTTTTGATTTGATTCAATATGTTTATGGGATAACCTCCCCTTATGTAAATAACGAACGTGTGACCCGCTCCTATCCTTTTTGCGGTTTCAATAGCCTGCTTCACCAACTCTTCGTCGTTCCCCTCATACCTTACAAGACATGGGCCACTCGCTTCATTGAAGGCGATTCCAAATTTCAAATTAGGATTCGTTGTTACCATCACTTCGTAGAGATCTTCAACAGTTTTGATAAAATGGGAATGTCCTAATATGATGTTAGCGTTCTCTGGAATAGGAACATCCACCACTTCGATCTGTACGCTCATGCTTTCACCTCCTAAAAATATTCTAACATTAGTGAGGTGAAAAGGTGATCGCAATACTTGATATGGGGAGTAACTCGTTCATTCTACTCGTTCTTTCGGAAAACGGAGAAGTGAAACTTGAAGAAGTGTACGAAGTGGGAATAGCTTCAAACGAAAAAGGAATACTTGAGAAAGCCAAAAGGGTGTTTAAAGAATGCGAAAATAAAGCAAAAAAAATGGGGGCACAATTGTTTGCCTTTGGAACTGCTTTTTTTAGAAAGAACCCAGATGTATTCTTCGAGATCACGCAAGGTAAAGGAAAGATACTCTCTGAATCAGAAGAAGCTTTTTACTCTTACATATCGGTAGCAAAAGACTTTAAAAAAGAAAATATACTAGTTGCCGACCTCGGCGGAGGAAGTTTAGAGCTCTCCTGGAATGATGGATACGTGAGTCTGGAACTTGGAACACATGTACTAAACCACACGTTTTCCCTGACACTTCCATACAAAAAACCGATAGACGATATCGTAAGATACGTGGTTAAAACACTTCCGGAATTGAGAAAATTAGAACTTTTCGGGGTTGGTGGAAGTTTCGTGGCGTTAGCAGCGTTGAAAGTTGGGGAGTGGAATCTGAGAAAACTCCACGGATCCGTTCTCAACGCGAAAGAAGTTTCAAAAATTGTTGATAGAATAAAGGATATGAGTTTCGAAGAGGTGAAGAACTTGAACATACTCCCAAAAGGAAGGGAAAAAACGATTCTTGCAGGTGGAATAATCACTTTGGCTCTTTTGAAAAAATACTCAGATAAAATGACGGTGAGTACAAAAGGATACAGATACGGTATCGCTTGGTACTTATTGGAGAAGAGTTGGCGTGCCCGGGGGGATTCGAACCCCCAGCCTCCAGATCCGCAGTCTGGCGCTCTATCCAACTGAGCTACGGGCACGTACAAAAAAACTGGCGGAGAGGGTGGGATTCGAACCCACGGTGGGGAAACCCCCACACTTGCTTAGCAGGCAAGCGCCTTAGGCCGCTCGGCCACCTCTCCACCTGTTTCATATTATAGCAGCATCCCACAGCGCGTTCAAGGGGAGGATAGAATATGTTTCTTCTTGAAAACATAGAATACAGAGATATTCTGAAGATCGAAAAGCTTTTCATTCCAGAAAAAAAGGTCACTGTGATTGTTGGCGAAAGTGGATCGGGAAAGACAACACTTCTGAAAATGCTGAACAAATTGATCACGCCAGACAAAGGAAGAATTTTTTTCAAAGGAATACCTCTTGAAGAAATAGATTCCATTGAACTTAGAAGGAAAGTGGTCATGATACCCCAATTTCCTGTCATTTTCCCGGGTAATGTGAAAGAGAATCTCATCATAGGATTGAAATTTTCTGAAAAACCCATCCCTTCCGATGAAGAACTCAGTAAATTCTTGGATTTTATGAAATTGCGAAAATCCTTAACCGATGATCCGGAAAAGTTCTCGGGAGGCGAAAAACAAAGATTGGCACTCGCACGCGTTCTCATCATGGATCCAGAAGTGTTTCTCCTCGACGAACCAACCTCTTCATTGGATGAAGAAACAGGTGTAGAAATAATAAGTAAGGTAATCGATTTTGCCCACCAAAAAGGGAAAACGCTCGTCATAGTTACACATGCATCAGAGCTGAAACAATTCGCAGACACGATAGTAGAAATCAAAAATGGGAGGGTCTGAAATGGGACCAATAGACATCAGTTTTCTACAGCTGACAACCGCTTATATTTTCGTTCTGATATTGATACTCATTCTGAGAGTAAGGAAAATTCCCAGAGAAAAGGATGTTTTAATAGCGTCTGTTAGAATGACACTTCAGCTCATGATGGCAGGCTTCGTTCTGGGATACATTTTAGAAAATCCCACACCTTTGTTCACAATCATAACGGTTCTTGTAATGGAAACATTCGCAATCTATAACGTGTACAAAAGAACGAAACTGTCCCTTCCAAAAAATGTGAAAACGCGATTGGAATTCTTTATAGCTATTTCTGTGAGTTCTGGTACTCTTTTAAGCTTGGCGTATTTTCTCTACATCGTTGTGAGAATCGATCCTTGGTTCGATCCGAGATACGTCATCCCTCTTGCGGGAATGATAATAGGAAATTCCATGACAGGAGTTTCTCTGGGAGTGAAAAACCTAGCAGAATCCATTTTAGCCCAAAAGTCTATGGTTGAAGGTGCATTGATGCTAGGTGCTCACCCCAAAGATGCAACAAAGATTTTCAGTGACAAAGCTTTCGATTCTGCAATACTCCCGACAATAAATTCCATGCTCGGAATGGGGATCGTCTTTCTTCCAGGAATGATGACAGGACAAATTCTCTCTGGAACGTCACCAATAACCGCCATAAAGTACCAAATTGCCATAATGCTTGGGATACTCGGGGGAGTTTCGATCAGTGTGAATATCTTTCTTGCTTTGGGATACAAAGCCTTTTTCAACAAAGACCATCAACTGATCGTTTGAGACCCCCCTTTAACAAATCAAGGGGGATCAATGCCCCCTCACATTTTTTCTGCTAATCCAGCGGAAAAACTGGTGTCAAAGATTTTGCTTTTTCTTTCAGAGTTTCTATTTCCTCCTCCCGAATCGAAGTACCATGATTTTCGACAATGTCGCACATCCACCACAAGAATTCTTGATGACTCGGGCTCACAGCTGCAGTCACCGGTAGGGACAGCGTAAAACGAAGCGCCATGGAGGCTTCCTCGAAACTATCGACAGGATGGTACCAACATTTCGGCCATTTCTTCTCTTCGTTTTCTTTTAACCGTCTCTTGGCGAGAGCCTTTATTGCTAGAATGCCCATGTTTCTTTCCTTGGCTTTCTCATACAATTTCTGACCAAATCCTTTTCCTAGCCAACTTGCCCAATTTAACGGAAAGAGTACCGTATCAAAATCGAATCTCTCTAGCATAGCTAATGCGGCTTCTTCAGAGTGAGCAGAAAACCCTATGTACCTGATCAGATCTTCCTCTCGAGCTTTCAAGAACGCTTCGATTGCACCACCAGTGGCAAAAATTTGTTCTACTTCTTCTAGGGTGGTTACAGCATGAAACTGATAAAGATCGAAATGATCTGTTTGAAGTCTTTTCAAAGATTCATGCAACTCTCTCCAAGCGCCTTCTCGTGTTCTCTCCATCGTCTTACAAGCAAGAAAGACATCATCCCTGAAGGGCTTCAAAGCCGGACCAAGTTTCTTCTCAGCGTCACCGTAAGAAGGTGCCACGTCGAAGTAGTTTATACCTCTTTCAACAGCCTTCGCCACGATTTTCTTTGCGCTTTCAATCGATTCATTCATAACCACGATTCCTCCAAAACCTACCACTGAAAGTTGTTCACCAGTCTTTCCTAAAGTTCTCTTTTCCATAGGTCATCCCCCCTCACAATTACTCCAAGCTAGCTTATTATACACCAAGCAGAGTTCATGTTAGCCAAAAAATACTTA